>NZ_JFGV01000036.1:0-52919 GCF_000612035.1 Photorhabdus aegyptia
CAGCGACCGCATCCCAACAAACGCGGCGAAGGCTTTGAGTTGCGCACCGACGACTGGGGAGCGATCCGGGCCGGGAAGGGGCTGTTGCTGAGTACGCATGCCCAGCCTAAAGCCTGTGGCAGACAACTGGACATGGATGAGATCAAACGCCAGCTTGCTGATGCTTTGTCATTGGCAGAATCGCTCTCTGATCTGTTGCAAACGGCACAGATTGATCCGCTGGATAGTAATACCCAACAGCATTTTCTACAACGGAATGTCGAGCAATTACGGGAACCGGTGATTGTCGCGGGGGCGTTAGGCGGCATCGCGCTGTCAACACCGCAGCATATTCAGCACAGCGCCAGTAAAAACCTGATGATGACTGCCGGTGGCAACACTGAAATCTCGTCGTTGAAACGTATGGTACTGGCGGCAAAAAAATCAATGGTGGTGTTTGTGCATGAGCTAGGAATGAAACTGGTTGCGGCGGCCGGGAAGATTCAGGTGCAAGCTCAAACTGATGGGATTGAAATCGTTGCCAAGAAAGGCGTAACGATCACTAGCAGTGATGACGAAATCCTGATCTCAGCTAAAAAGAAAATCACTTTGCAGTGCGGCGGCTCCTATCTGACGCTGGAACCCGGCAAGATTGAACACGGTTCCCCGGGAGATTTTAACGTCAAAAGCGCGAATTTCGATTATACCGAACCGGCAAAGCTGGACGTGCCTTATCCCCATTTTACTGCCTGTGACGTGATGGTTGCCGAAGCGACCGATCGGGGCGACGCGACGGTGCCATTAGGCTAAGGAATTGATGATGACTCATTATCTGACTGAACCGCTGGCATTTGCCGAGCATCAATATGCGCTGATTGATCGCGTGGTTGTACAACAGTTGCCGGAAGCATTGCCGGTGATTGAAGTTGTTTCACCGCTGCTTGCTCCTCAGGCGCATTTGTATCCCTGGCTGTTGCCGTTGCATGAGTTGCCGTCTGATGTTTGGTTCCGTCTTCTCAATGAAGCGCGTCTGAAAACAGATCCTGACTCGCCGCCGTTTCTCACCTTATTGCTTAAAAGTGATTTATCTCTGGCGGCAATAAAAAACGTGCTGGTTAATGCCTTGTATCTCAAGGAGAAACAGCAGGGGCATATCCTGCGTTATTACGATCCTCGTGTCCTGTTTCATTTGCACTGGATGATGGGGCCTTGGGCATTTTCACGCCGGATTGCCTCGGATGACATTACTCACTGGACATTCTGGCTGGAGGGTAACTGGCATACGCTGGCCTTCCCGGAGAAAGTCCGTTACCAGCAGGGGGAAACGTCGGCGTCATTTGCTCAAATTCAGCGTATTGGCCTGATTAATCAGGTATTGGCTCAGTTGCCGGTGACGTCTGATCTTGCGCAGCGGCAGACGCTTAGCCGTCGTATTGATGCGCTATTTGATATCGCCATGACGCAGTGGTCATTGACCGATAAACAGGATCTGACGGCTTTTGCGTTACATGGCGTCACCCTAAATGACGAGTTTCATCAAGCGCCGAGAATGAAAGAGCTGTTGGGCCGGTGCCAACATGTTACGGGGTATTACCAGCGTATCACCCGTAGCTGGACGGATGAACAGTGGCAAGAAATGACCAGTAAAGTCCGCTACCTGCAACTTTAGCCGATGGAATTATGAATGATGAACCTTAAAGAAACATCGATTATCGCTAGCGACGCGAACGGAGCGTTGCTGGGCCGTCTTAACCCGGAAAACCTGAAATAAATAGTGTGCAATACAGGAGATTTTATTGTGAATAACCCTGGCTGTAATTTTTGTACCCGCAAGGGACTGCCTGTTTTACTTGTTCGTCCTGCCATCAAGGCGCAGGGTGATGGTGTGCCGGATTTGCCTGCGAGCATATCGATGCCGGTAGAGAGAAAAGGCGAAACCGGCTATACCACCCGTGTGTTGCGTGCAGGCTTTTTGTATATCTGGGATGAGCTGGTCAATGGCTGGATTAATTATTACGTGACTGATGAGGGCTACTACTATCTTCTGCCCGCCGATGGCAAAGTTCCGCCGCGTCTAACCAATGGTGAAATGAAACCTTGCATTGATGAGCCAGATGAGTTGGCGCGTGCTTCGCTGGTGACATTACCGGTGTTGCCGAAGGGGTTGACAAACAAAGCCTTTTGGCTGGCATGGTCGGCGGTGCAGTGGACGGATGCGGTACGTAAAAAGCATGAAGATCCGGTATATCGTGCGCGATATATGCAGCGTTTTGATATGGAAAAATGGCTAAACAGTGGAGAGGGGGAGAATGCACTGCCGTTCTCGTCACTGACGGATACCGTAGCGGAATATCATACGCAGATAGATACCAACCGGCGTATTGCCGATTACACCAGCTCTCATTGGAATGGGAAATGGTTATTTGAGCCGGACAATCTATGGTGGGCTGTCAGAGAATTGCTGCCAGACAAAGGCGTCATACTGTTTCTGTCTGATCCGGTTGCTGTGGTGCAGGATATTACTGCGCTGGCGAATTATCGGTTAAAGACGCAGTTTCATGAAAATCCACACTACATCAGAGGAGTTGCGCTTTCGGCTTCTTTAAGCACGCTGAAAGAGGCGTTATGCCGACAGTTTGAGCGGGATCAGATAAATGAAGATGAAACTCTGCAAATGCAAGTGCAATACGGTTACTACATTTCTGGCGGAGCATATCTATCGGGTAATCCTGGGGTTGTGGATACCAGCAAGAGCGGGTTAGACAGCTCGACATTAAAACGGATGGTACGGGAATATTGGTCAGATTACGAAAAGTACATTGATCGTGATAAAGAAAAAGCGTTTATGGATCGGTTCACTACCGATCTGACGCGGTATGACAACACCATTATCTCGCCGATGACCGAAATGTATCTGGACTGGCTGAAAAGTCAGGCCCTGCTGGACTATTTTGACCATAACTTTGATAGCACAGACGATTATAGCGGTGCGCTGTTTGTGCAGTCAGTCCATGACTGTGTTGCAGGCATGCAGGATAAACTGGGGGCCTCCCGTTATTTTCAAGAGCAGATGATGAGCACCACCATCACGCCGGATAATCTGCTATTACGTGCGCTGGTGATGAACAGCGATAAAAAAATAGAGCAAATTCACGGAGTCTTAAAGACCGGTGGAAACTACGGCTCTCTCGCCTGGGATAAAATACCGGATGGGCTTAAAGACATCGCTGAGCACTTCGATGGACCGGTTTCGCTCACAATAGAAAAATACCTGAATGAACTGAGTAGCACTTTGTTTGCAGTGATGAATAAAGCAGTGGAAAAAGTGCCGCTTCCTGCACTGGTCGTATTAGCTAAGCTGCATGGCAAGGAATTAAAAGTCATTAAGTTCGTCGGAAAACGTAAACATTTTATCAGTGCGGTGGTCGCTGTGACCAGTGAGCTGGGGGATCTGAAACGGCGTCCTTCCTCAGATCAGCTTCGTCACTACGTTGACGCTGAAATGAGTCGTTTAAAGATTGATGGCTTGCCGATGGAGGGGGATCAGGAATTCAACTTTATTGTGCTGGCAGACGCAGGTGAAGCGGAAAAGACCTTGGCTTTACCGGAGGCGGAACGGGCTAAGTCTTTGGTGAAAACCTTGCATTCTGTCGATGAGATCCGTGCGGAGCTGTTTCCGGGGACGTTACGCACAAAACTAGCGCAGTTAGAGGCCAGTTCTGTCAAGAGTGCTGCCGAGCAGTTGGCAAAAGTCCCGCCCTTTATCGGCTGTACCTTCTCTCTGGTGTTGCAGATTTCCGCATTGCGTGCGGCTGGGTGGACCAAGGGTAAGACTGAGGCGTGCACCCGGTTTATGGCGGATCTGGTCTCCGCAATGGGGGCTATCGCTGAAACTTGTGAGCGGTTGTTGAATGATTTTCAGGTACTTAGATTACAGCCTATGCTGAGTTCTGTTTTTTGGGAAAAAAACCTACTTAAGTTACTGAAAGGTCTTGAGATAATGAAATCCGTTGGCTCTTGGGCCGGGATCGTTGGGGTATTATGGGATGGGTATCATGCAATAGATGACATTAGGAAAGGCAATGTAGGATCAGGAATCGCTTATCTGATTTCGGCGGTGAGTGGATTGGTGTTAATTGTCTGTTCATTGGGGCCGGTAAGTATTTTTATTACCTTGCTGTTTTACTTTGGTGCCAATATTTATTTGGCGATGAAGAAGAAAGATGAGATCCAAGAATGGTTGGCAGCCTGCTTGTGGCGCAAAATTCCGGCAGGTGAAGAGGATATTCCTGCTATCTGGCCAGATAGCAGAATGGAAATGGACGCTTTTAACAAATTAATGACTTCGGCGGAGGCGTAATTATGAAATGGAATATCTTGTATAATCCTTATAAATTGAACCGCCCTTTGACTTGGGTAGAAAAGCACGATCAACTTTGTCAGGGAAAACCGACTAAGATAACCGCTAAATATGGTATGTATATTGTTGATCACGATACGGTGATCCGTATGAATTCTACTTATATGGAAACGGTGGATAAGTATTATAGAGAGAAGGGATTTGTTAGTTCTCTTCATGCAACGGTATTTTTTGGCTACTTAGGATTATCGTTATATTTTACTGCTATTATGATTTTTCAGGGCTTCAACGGAAATTATGAGATCTTAACGGGTTTTTTTATTTTTCAATTGGTTGCCATGTTTTTTTTATATTTCAGTAGCAAATTTATCTTAAAAGAGTGGTTTGCTAAGACACACTATCCAATTCGATTTAACCGCAAAACCCAAATGATCCATGTTTACCGTTTTAATGGCACAGTATTATCGGTTCCTTGGAAAGAGGTATTTTTTACCCCAACAATAGGAGGTGGTAAGTGGCCGGAATGGAGTATCAGCGGCCATATTCTGGCAGACGATCAAGAAACGGTATTAGATACATTTAGTCTGGGACTTTCTGGTGATTTGAAATTGATGCCGGGTTATTGGGAGTTTATCCGTTGTTATATGGAGGAAGAGTGTTTACAGGAGCAGGCGGATATTATCGCTTTATGTCCTACCATTGAGAAACAGAAAGAAAGTTATATTTTTGGATTACAGTATCTGATGCGGATGGGTTCTCGTTTGGCCTGGCTTTTTGGATTGGTAATGATGCCAATTTTTCTAATTACCAGTGTTGCCCGTTATATTGCGATGCAGACCAGCAAAATGCCGCAATGGCCCCAAGAAGTGGAAGAGGCTTGTCAGGTTGATCCTGATGACCCAATTAATGTCAGTGCAGCGAATAATCCCGTGCATTTATGGCGTTATGTTTTGGCGAATCAGACGCGGGAAGAACGTCAGGCATTATATGATCGCCAGTTATCGGCATATACCCGTTTGCAAGAGAAAATTGCAATGGCTCATTCATCTACGGATAAATAAAGGCAAGCACATGAACGAAATTATTGCTTACAACGCGGCTATTTGTCCGAATAAAATCCCTGCGGAGGTGTAATTATGCAATTAAATGGCTTGCATACCCCTTATAAACTGAATCGTCCTTTGACTCGACAAGAGAAAAGTGATCGACTTTATCAGGGAAAACCGACTCAGATAGACGGTAAATATGGTCGGTATTTTTCTGATTACGATACGGTGATCCGTATGAATTCCACTTACATGGAAACTGTGGATAAGTATTATGAAGATAAGGGATTAGTTAATTCAGCTATTGCAACGTTATTCTTTTCCGTTATAGGCATCGGGGTTTACGGATATGGGAAGCTGATTTATCAATATATTGTTTATAATGTGCCAGCACCTTCTTTATTAGGATTATTTTTGGGAACAGGCGCTCTTGCATTTATGATCTATTTCAGTGGCAAGCTTACTCTAAAAGAGTGGTTTACTACAACGCATTATCCTATTCGTTTTAACCGCAAAACTCAGATGATTCATGTTTATCGTTTTAGTGGCACGGTATTATCGGTGCCCTGGAAGGAGGTGTTTTTCACTTTGACTGAAGGAAGAGGCAAGATGCGGGAATGGTGTATTGACGGTCATATTCTGGCAGACGATCAAGAAACGGTATTAGAGACATTTAGTCTTGGGCTTTCCGGCTGGCGGGATATTATGCCGGGTTATTGGGAGTTTATCCGTTGCTATATGGAGGAAGAGTGTTTACAGGAACAAAAGGATATTATCTTATTGTGTCCTCCCATTGAGAAACAAAAGGAAAGTTATGCTTTTGGATTACAGTATCTAATTAGGATGAGTTTTCGTTGGGAATGGATTTTTGGGATCATAAGGCTGCCATTTGCTCTAATTGCCAGTGTTGCCCGTTATATTGCGGGGCAGACCAGCAAAATGCCGCAATGGCCTCAAGAAGTGGAAGAGGATTGTCAGGTTGATCCTGATGACCCGATTAATGTCAGCGCTGCGAATAATCCTGTGCATTTATGGCGTTATGTGTTGGCGAGTCAGACGCGGGAAGAACGTCAGGCGTTGCATAATCGTAAGTCATCAGCACGTACATGTTTGCAAGAGAAAATTGTAAAAAAATATGGGATAACATCAGAAGGAGAAGGTAAGCAGAATGTCAGTAATTTATTGAAAATATTGCAGAAGCTTGTAAAGGCAACTTCCGCAAAAAAACAGGAGAGACTACTTTTTGATTTTAGATCAGAGTTAGAAAATTATTATATTTGGCTGGAGGAGGCTGTAAAGGAAGGTAAAATTGGCTATATGATGCTTAACCCAAAACAGCCTGACGATCTACCTTCTCTCTTTGTCTATTTGAGTCAGCGACAAAATGAGCGTCCGGATTTAATTTCCGGAGTTGATAAGCCGGGGAGTGTCTTCAAGGAATACGACAGTGATTATCTGTATACTCTTGCTTATACACAGGATTGTGATTTTAAATTTGTTCTCGTTGATGAGAATAATAATATTGAATTGCTTTCTAAAAATATATTGATATTGTTAGATTTATTCCGTAATTCAGATTCAGAAGGTATACAAGACCAGCCAACACGCATTCCAGAATCACGCATAGTGACCTCTGGGTCATTATCTGGATTTAAACGTGGATGTATTGTGTTTTTGGGTGCCTTATTGCTACTGGTTTTTATCTTTGTTATGTTGAAATTGAGGTAATATAATGGCGAATATGGTGTTGCCTCGGAGTATTCCTGTATTTTACTTGTGTCTGAATTTAAAAGCAGAACTCATTCATCAATCACTGAATAGAACTCAGGTAAAAGTAGTTCGATAGCGTGAGGTTAAAAGTTAAGAAAGCAAGACAGTAAAAAGCGAAAGGAATAATCATTAAGTTATCCCAAGAAAGGGAAAATTGAAATTAACAATGCGTTAATGGTTTCCGCTCGCCTGAAAGAAAGCTTGTGTAATACAAGAGAGACCGTAAGTTTAGTTAAAATGATTGATTGGAGTTCTTATGAAAAAGTTGAGTATAATCCTGTGGTTAGGTTTGATTATTGATTTGATAGCTATCGGAGGGTTTTTTTATTATTTGCAGTTACAACAGGCAACTCAAAATGGTTTAAATTATCAGGATCAAGAGACTCTTAAGGAGCTTTATCCTATTGCTCAACTGATAGCAATTGCTATCGCGATACAGATGGTCAGTGTATTATTCCTTTTTGTTCATAAAAAGCTGGCGCTCTTTTTGGCTATGTTGTCTGGATTAATAACGCTTCCCTTGGGATGTGTGTATATCATCGGTTTTCTTATGAGTTATAATAACTTACGATTCGCTGAGTTACCGTTATTTAATTCAGTCAATAAAAAGCAACTTTCCCCTTGCCTTCATTTTCGTCAGGAACGTTTTTATATCGTTGCGGTCATATTAGGTGTGGCGGCTGTTGTGCAATTCAGTATTACCGCTTCGATGGCGATATTATTAGTGGTTGCTGCAATCGTATCTGCCTTTAACGGTATTCGCCTGACTAATCGGCCTGTATTGGGTATTTATGGCGATCAACTGGTAATTACACCTTCCTTATTCAGTAAAACCTATCAGGTAGGTTGTGAACAGGTGGCGATGAAGAAAAAAGGTGAAAAGACAATTAGCTTTATTATCCAGACTGATTCATTGAAAGAAACGGTGAATATTAAGCGTGACCTGATTAGAACCACTGATGATCATGCCGATATTGAAGAAATTGAAAAAAAATTAACACAACAAGGGGCTATAGAATGAAAGGCATTATCCGTATTCATGATAAAACCACTCACGGTGGTCAGGTGCTGAGTGGTTCGCAGAAAATGAAATTCGGCGGTCTTGGTGTTGCACGTAAAACCGATCCGGTTTCCTGTCCGAAACACGGTAATACCACGATTATCGAAGGTCATCCCACGCTAAAAGATAACGGCCTGCCGGTGGCCTTTCATGGTCATCGCTGTGGTTGCGGTTGCACGCTGATTACCTCTTTAAACACTGCGACAGTGAGTTAATGTATGCCCGTAGATATGAGTGCTATTCCTATACCGGCAGAGCGTAAACCGGGGCCGATAATAAAACGCTGGCTGATTGCACTGATGATATTTATATCATTGGGTGGTTGCGCCACGGTTGTGTACTGGCCCGCCGGTATGCCAATTCATACCCCTTGGTTCTGGTGCTGTTTTCTGGTTTTCCCATTTCTCGCCTGGGCCGGTGCTTTTGGCATCAGGTGCTTGTGTTACCAAATCTGCCAGATATGGTCTGATAGTTGGGATTATGAGCGTGAGGTCTGTTTATATCAGGAGACACAGCGAGGTCAGCGGCATTTAAATGTGCTGGCTCATGTGGTGGAGCTTCCGCAAACAGTAATGACCGGCTCACTGGCGACACAGTTAATGACACAAAAGGCTGTATTACCTTCATGGGTGGATATGGCTCATGGTCAGGTTGTGCGTCAGATACGTTTCGATATGCCAGAACGCCCGAACCGTGAGCGGCTTTACGAAAAAATGGCGGCGCTGTTAGCTGATGAGACACTGACCACCGCATTGCGTCAGTTACCGGTTAATTATACGGTTTTCTCGTCGTTACAGATTGATGCGGGTTTAGATGCGGCGGATTATGAAGCGGTCTGGCAGTCAGCCTGGGAAGCTTCGGGCATCAGTACTCCGTTATCAATATTGCCGGGAGCGGGGCTGGATATTATTGATAGCTGGCTGGATACCTCCCGCCATAATGCCGTTTTGCTGATAGTCGCTATTCGGCTTGCGACAGAAGTGATGGACGGTCAAGGTGATGCTGACGTTGCGTTATTGCTGAATTCAACACCCGTTCGCCAATCTACTCTGTTCGTACCACAACTTGAACCGCTCTCTGCGGTACAAGCCATAATACATCGTCCTGAACTAACCCGGGATGATGACATGAAATATGCATTGTCGCAGGCGTTGCTATGGGCTGATATTCCGGCCGACTCAATTCATCAATTGTGGTTCTCGGGCATGGGCTGCGATAACCAATCTCAGGCGATATTTACTCCATTAATTGATCAACTGCCCAATGTGGGGAAACAGACGGAAAGGCAGTGTGATATTGACGTGCAAACCGGTTTTACCGGCATAGCTTCCCCTTGGTTAGCGGCGGCCGTTGCTGTTGATGCCGTAACCACCCAAAAGCAGGCGCAATTAGTCATGAGCACGCCTGCGCCCGATAGGCTTATTCCCTGGTTTATGGTGATTAAACCGGTAGAAACACTGGAGACAGTATGAAGAAATATATGACGTTATTCTGGGGTATTTTTGGATTACCGCTGGTGCTGATAACCGTCTGTAGTCTGATGATATGGTTTAAGCCGGCGTGGTTGAACATACAGGGGCAGCCGTTATTAGAAAAACAACTGGCATTTCAGTGCTATGTATTGATTGCCAGTGTGCTGTTTTTGCTGATTTCTGTTCTGATAACACGCTTGTTTGTCCATGATGCTCGTACCGCGTTTCGTTACTGGCGGCGACAAAGTGAGGTACCTGAAACGGTATCTGCATCGCCTGAACCTGACCCGGCATTCGGAGAACTGACCCGCCATTTGCGCCGTCGTTATGGTTCTTTCTGGCGGTTTAAGGTACGGATTTTAATGGTCACAGGTGAACCGGAACAAGTGGAAGCGATTGTCCCCGGGCTGACAGCTCAGCACTGGCAAGAGGGTGAGCACAATCTATTGCTGTGGGGCGGCAGTTTGCAGGTTCAACCGGATAAAGCGCAGTTACAGGCGTTGCGTAGGTTGCGTCGCCGTCTCCCGCTGGATGGGGTGGTGTGGGCGATAACCGAAGACCAGCTCGGCCAGCGGACGCAGATAGAGACCGCGCTGCGTATGCTGGAGAAACAGGGGCAACAGCTAGGCTGGCAGGCGCCGGTGTATGTGTGGAATGTGCGTCACAGCGACTGGGACCAGCGCGACCGGTCGACTCAGACGGTGGGCTGTTTTCTGTCGGAAGGGGGGACGCCCGAGATGCTGGCGCAGAGTCTGGATAGCCTGATACCCACGCTGGCGAACCGGGGCATGGAACAGGCGATAGCGGAGAACCGTCACGATTTTCTGTTGCGACTGGCGCAGTCTTTGCGGGATGACGGGGTGACACGTCTGGTCCGGCAGTTGACGCCATTGTTAGACCGGCCGCCGATAAGGCTGTCGGGCGTGACGTTCAGTTTACCGCTGCCGGTGCCGGCAGGGATGGTGGAACATGGCTGGCTGGGGGATGCCAGTTGGGGCGGGGTGCTGGAGCATGTGCGCGATAGCCGGGGGCAGGCGGTGGGTTTTCCGTGGGAGAAAAGCGCGCAGTGGAGTGTGATAGCGCTGGCGGCGTTGTGGGGCGTCGGCAGTGTGACCTCGTTTTGGGTTAACCGGCATCAGATAGCGGTGAGCCGTGAACGCATCAGCGCGGCCAGCGACCGTCAGGGAGATTTATCGGCCCGTTTGCTCAGTCAGCATGGGCTGCAACGGGAGATTGACCGGTTGCAGTCTCAGTCAGAGCGGGGGGCGCCCTGGTACAGCCGTTTCGGGTTCAATCAGAATGATGCCCTGCTGAAAGCGATGTGGCCGGTGTATCAGCGCAATAATGCCGAACTGATACGTGATGCCGCTGCCCGGTTGCTTCATCAGCGCCTGACGGAACTGGTGAATCTGCCGGCGGGTAGCGCACAGCGTCATCAGCGTATCAAATTGGCCTACGACCAGTTGAAAGTGTACCTGATGATGGCGCGGCCGGAGAAAGCGGAGGCGGCGGTGATGAGCCGGGTACTGATGGCGGACTGGCCGCACCGGGCCGGGGTGACGGATGGCTTATGGCAGAACAGCGGCGAGGCGTTACTGACGTTTTATGCCGAGAACTTACCGCGCCACCCGGAGTGGAAAATCAGCGTGGATAACGAACTGGTCAGTGAAGTGCGTCAGATACTGCTCAATCAGTTGGGGCAGCGTCATGCGGAAACGATGCTGTACCAGAAAATGCTGCGACAGGTGGCTCACAGCTACGGGGATTTAACTCTGGCGCAGATGACCGGCGCCACCGATGCCGGTCGCCTGTTTAGCAGCCGTCAGGTAGTACCGGGGATGTTTACCCGTCAGGCATGGGAAGGGCAGGTGCAAAAAGCGATAGCGCAGGTGGCAGCTTCCCGGCAGGAGGAGATTGACTGGGTGCTCAGTGACGGCCGTCAACCCGTATTGAAGGCGGTATCCCCGGCGGAGCTGAAAGCCCGATTGACAGCGCGTTATTTTACCGACTTCGCCGGGGCGTGGCTGAACTTCCTCAACAGCCTGCGCTGGCATAAAACCCATAACCTGTCCGACACCATCGACCAGTTAACCCTGATGGCGGATGTGCGCCAGTCCCCGTTGATTGCCCTGATGGATACGCTGGCTTATCAGGGGGAAGCTGGACAACCGGGTGCGGCATTGGCGGATTCGCTGGTGAAATCGGCGCAAAACCTGTTCCAGAAAAATAAGCAGCCGATGATTGACCAGACCCGGCTTCCAGCGGGGCCGCTGGATAACGCGTTTGGTCCGTTATTGGCGCTGATGGGTAAAAACACGGAGGAAACCGGGCTGACGGCGGACCCGTCACTGAGTCTGCAAACCTTCCTGACGCGGGTGACGCGGGTGCGTCTGGCGCTGCAACAACTGGCGAATACCGATGACCCCCCGGCGGTGATGGAAGCGCTGGCGCAGAGCGTGTTTCAGGGGAAAAGCGTGGCGCTGACGGACACCCGGACCTACGGCAGCCTGATAGCCGCCAGTCTGGGGGCGGAATGGAATGGGTTTGGTCAGGCGGTGTTCGTGCAACCGTTGACCGAAGCGTGGCAGACAGTGCTACAGCCGGCGGCGGCCAGTCTGAACGAACAATGGCAGTCGGCGGTGGCGGCGGACTGGCAGACCGATTTTGACGGCCGTTACCCGTTCGTGGCGGGGCAAAATGAGGCTTCGCTGCCGATGCTCGGGCAGTTTATCCGGGCCGACAGCGGGCGGATAGAGCAGTTCCTGCACAGTCAGTTAGGCGGCGTACTGCATAAAGAGGGGAAATATTGGGTGGTGGATAAGGTGAACAGTCAGGGACTGCATGTCAACCCGGCCTTTTTAACGGCGATAAATCAACTGAGTCAGGTCGCGGATGTGCTGTTTGCTAACGGCAGCGAGGGAATACGCTTTGAATTGCGGGCGAAACCGGTGGGTGATGTGGCGGAAACGGACCTGACGATAGATGGCCAGCGGCTGCGTTACTTTAATCAGATGGAGAGCTGGCAGCGTTTACGCTGGCCGGGGGACGAGGATAATCCCGGCGTGGCGCTGACCTGGACCGGAGTGAATACCGGGGCGCGGCTGTATGGCGACTATCCGGGGACGTGGGGATTAATTCGCTGGCTGGAGGCGGCACAAGTGCAGATGCTGGATGAAAGTCGTTACCGGCTGAGATTTACCACGCCGGAGGGGTTGCCGCTGACCTGGGTATTGCGGACCGAAGTCGGGAAAGGGCCGCTGGCATTATTGAAACTGCGGGGGTTTAGATTGCCGAAAACGATTTTTGTGGAGAAGACGGGAAATAGCCTTGCTGAATCGGGGATAAATAACGACGACTGGGGAACAGAATAATCGCTTATTTGACGGTATAAACCGGGGAGGGTAAATGGCGTGATATTGCCGGTTATCTCCAGAATATTTAACTGAGTTTGGTTATTCATCTGATGGTCAATATGTTATAAGCATATCATCATGATATTCCTATTTATGTTTAATGCTTTGTGATGAGGCAGGGTAATCGCTGTCCTGAATCAACGGGAGGCTATTTTCGATGAGATTATTTTAAATAATGAAATCTATTCTCATTCGCATAATATAACTGAGAATTATTCTTTTTTGCGTGTCGGTAACGTATTGATGATAATGAGTCTGAGTCATGGCAAGGATGGGATAATGCCGGTGTTGTATTTTTAGTGTTAATTAACGCATTGAAAATAAAGTAAAAATATATTCTATTGTTAGGGCTGTGAGAAATGTAAATATCTGTATGGTGAGTCGCTATCATATTGTTTTAATCAATGCGATCTTTTTATCTAAACAAATGACATTCTGTTTAATTTTGGTTTAGATATAATGAACTTTGCCGTTTTCATTAAACATTTTGTGCTGTTTGATAAAAAAATACTTGATTTTAATATGCACCCACAGGGAGGATATGAATTATTCAATAACTGTCTATGCAGTTAATGGATCTATTAATTTGAACGCATGTGTCAGGCTATATGATTATTCTTCTCCCGGTTAACTGCCGAGTCAGGAAATACCGGCATCTATTGACTGTTCCCCGAATTTACCGGGGATGAAAACCGAAAATGTATTCGGTTAGGGTTTTAATCACGTCACCGATATTGGTGGCATTACCCATTCAATAATAGAGGAGTCATGGGTATGGCAATCCCTGCGTATTTATGGTTGAAAGATGACGGCGGCGCCGACATTAAAGGCTCGGTGGATGTACACAACCGGGAGGGTAGTATCGAGGTGGTGGCGCTGGAACATGCGCTACATATCCCGACGGATAACAATACCGGCAAGCTGACCGGTACCCGTGTGCATGCGCCGCTGGTGTTTACTAAAGAGGTCGATGCGTCTAGTCCGTATCTGTATAAAGCGGTGACGTCTGGTCAGACCCTGAAATCGGCGGAATTCAAGTGGTACCAAATTGATGATGCCGGTCAGGAGAAGGTCTATTTCATCACTCATCTGAACAACGTGAAGGTGGTGAAAGTGGCGCCGTTGATGCATGACATCAAAGATCCGACCAAAGAGAAGCACAACCATCTGGAACGTGTCGAGCTTCGTTACGAAAAAATCACCTGGACGTACAAAGACGGCAACATCATTCACTCTGATTCGTGGAATGAGCGCAATCAGGCGTAATGGGTTGACGGGCTGGCGGTTGTGCCAGCCACTTTGAATCTAACAGGCGCCGGTATGATTGCGGTGCCTGTCTTCCCTCGGAAGAACAGGAGATTTTGTGATGAATCAATCATTATGTTGGATGTGTGAGTCCACCGGACCGGCGCTGCTGCCGGTGCGCTATACCGTGGTGCCTAATGATGTTTCGGAAACCTTGCCGGTGTGGGCGGAAACGCCAGAACCTTCTGCGCCGGGTTACCATTATGCGCTGCGTGCCTTACGGCAGGGTTTTTTGTATGTCTATTACGCTAATTCCGGGCTATTTGAACCGGAGAGTTGGGATGCCTGGAGCGTTAGCGAGGATGGTGCGTTATGGCAAAATCTGAGTGCGCCTTTTGGTGTCTTTCCCCAGAAAACCTCAGATTGTCACGCCCCGACCCATCAGAGCGCTAATGTGGAATTTATTGCGCTAAGGGATATTGCTTTGCGTCAGGAAACTTGGCTGGCTTTCTCTCCCTCCGCGTGGAGCCAGGAGACCATCGAGTATTATCACAACAACCGCGAAGCACGGGAAAGGAGGATGCAGTGCGTGAAACCGTGGCAGTGGCGCGGAGTGCCGGAAGGGGTGGGGATTGCTCAGGCGACGATAGAGAACCTGAATGGGGTCATCGATTACTGTCTGGGAGACAATGATTCCGGCAAATATGTTCTGCCTTGTAACCGAAAAGTGTCTCGTATCAGCCGGACATTGGAAGAGGCACCCTACTACGAAGTTTATCACGGTGCGTTGAGGCCAAAGAGCACCTTGTATCCGTGGAGTAGCAAGCGAGCGGGATGTGCGGACATTACGGTCAGGGCGATGCAAAAACGCGGGCGGGCTGCGGATGGCACGCCGGTATCGCCAGTGCTAATAGCGTTGCATGATCCGATAGGGATAGCGCATGAATTAGCGGGCTGGAGTGATGATGTCACCGGGGCGCATAAAACCTTTCTGGATGAATTGTCGATTGAGTTTATGACCGACAGTTCATTGAATGGTGTGGAAAATCAACTGTATAAATTGAAAGCCGCAGATGTGCAAGGGCAGGTTGATAAAGCGCTTGAAGTCACTAAGCAGGAGGAGTTCAAGGCTTTTTCCGATCAGCAGAAGGCTAAGCTCAAAGAGTATGTTACTCGTGACATGGCGGAAGCGGGTAAGAAAGGTGTTGCCCGTGATTGGAAGAAATATACTGCGGAGCTGAATCTGGCTAAACGACAGGCATTTAACCAATGTTATGCCGATTTTTGTGCCGATGTGGCGAAGGAGCTGGAGCAACTGGCCCAGTTGAGGGTGAGTTGGCTGAAACAGAGCGGGTTTATCACCTGTTGTCAGGATTTTCATACCACCCGACTGGAGGACAATCTCAATTATCGTGAGGCGGTGGATTATGCCATCGCTTCGCTTAACGTGACCGAAACCGGTTGTGCATATTTAGATGCTTTAATTGACGAATATTCTGCGCTGTCACCAGAAAATATTATCTGGCGCTCGTTATTGCTGAATAACCCGGAAGTGATGAAAGAGATGGACGGGTTTTTACAGAAGATGAAACTGAATAAGGATAACCATCAACCGGCGGCTCCTTCGGATTTTATGAAAGCGGTGTCAGATCTGAGTGGGAAACTGATTGAAGCCTACGATAAAGCGAATGAAGCGCTGGAAAAGCCGCCAAGATCCGACAGCACCTTTGCCCGTGCCATGCTGCATTGTGACCGGCGACTGGTCACGCTGGGGGATCGGTTCTTGAATTTTACTCGCTTGGGAAAAGTGCTGGACAGCATGAATGAAATGCTGAGTAAAGCGTTGTTATCGGTGATTTCAGGTGTGCCGCTTGATCAGATGGTTGAACTGTCGGTATCACAACTTAAGGACGGTAATGCGTTTCGGCAGCAGGTGTTGGAGCAGCTTAAGAAGCCGGGAGTGAAAGCTCGTCTCGAAACTAAAAATAATTATGAGCGTGATTTTAAGGAATTTGCTCGAAGCGCTGAAGGAGAGCCAGTATTAAAAAAATCCCGGATTAAATGGTTAGTTTTGGCTTCCAATATTCTGGAGTTTTCCAATCAGCTACAAGAGAGTAACGGGGATGCTAAGAGTCAAGAGCAGGTGACCTCAGCGTTTTTAAGTACACTGAGTACAGCGATGGAGATTGTGGAGCCAATAGTTAAACACGGAATGGAAAATATGGCTGCTGCCAACACCATTAAGTTTATTGGAGCGAGTGCGGGAACGCTCTCTTCTGCATTAAATCTGGGGGTAGATGCCAGTGACCTTTATTCTGAATTGCATGGCAGAGGTCGCTGGCAATTTATTGGCCTTTACGGTCTTAAAAGTGCTTATGAGTTTATGCAGTTAGTAAAAGCATTAAATGGTTTATTAGAAGTTTTAATTGATAGAGCATTACTTTCTTCTAAAAATTTATTTGTTGAGGGGGTAGCAAAGCTTTTAGCGTGGGAAACTCTTGCTTGGTTGTGTACTTGGGAGGCGATGCTGTTAATTTTTGCGGTTGAAGCGTTGGTGACGTATTTTTCTGATAATGATTTACAAAAATGGTGCCGGAGTTGTGTTTTTGGTTTGGAACCAGCGAAGAATTTGCAATCCACGCAATGGATTTACCCTGAATCACAGAAAGATAAGTTGTGTGAAGAACAACGTAACAGTCTTGCTAATGCAATTAAGGACGGCATATGAGTACCTATCGTTCTTTTAAAGAGGCCATTGATTTTGAGGAAATAAAAAGTCAGAGAAGACGTCTTGATACACGAATAGCAGTTAAAAGAGAAGTAATGATTCCGCGTTATCCTGAAGATAGAGAAGAAATAGAAAAAGCCATTGCGGAGATTCAAGCCAAAATCCCCGAACTGGATGCAATATTAGCAAAAAAGCCGCCGCCACCGGAATTACCGCCGGGTAAGCCATTAATTAAAGTGAGTGGCGTATTGGAAGAGTTCGAAACCCTGTGTGTGATTGGTTATTTTACTGATCGTGAATATGATCCGGTTGCCTTTGCCCGTCAGGAAGAATTGGAGTTGTATGGCGGGCTATTAATGTCGTTGGCGGGAAATACTTCGGGGTCTAATGCGTCAACTAACGTTCGGAAGCGTGATGTCTGTGATTTTGTGCGGGGGAAAATCAATGGTATCCCATTCCACGGCTGGTTAGGGTTTACGGTAGCCAAAGTGGGTGATTATGTTGAATTAGCGGTAACAGAGAAAGAAGGGCATTATGTGGTTTATGCCATTACCCATCCCGGATTAAGGATTGTTTCTATGACGCCGCGTTGTAAGCAGGGGATTCATTCAAATGCCAAATATCAGATACGCGCTACTTGGTATTTTGCTTTACTGCTATTTTTTATATTTATGATACCGAGCCTTTTTGATGAACAAAACGGAGAAGATATTATTGATTATATGAAATGTATCTCTTCATTTTTGGGTTTGATGGCGATTGTCTTTTCACCGTTAATCTATTTTTCTTGTATGAGAAAACCTAAACCGACATTTAGGCTGGCTGAGGAGATTTTCACGGTATTGGGTTTCCCTAATCCTACGGAAATTAATCTTGAGAAATTCACAAAAAAGAGGTTGAAGGAGATCAAGGCTAATTCTCCCGACGAGCAATCCGATAAGGAGAGTGAAAGAGTTTTACCCGATAAAGATTGTTTTATAAGTTATTATTACTATTACTAATTCAAGTAATAGGATGGAGTAAAACAACTCAATTAAAGATTTACCGAGTAGTACTCGGAATTATCTATAACCAGTCGTATAGATATTAATAGATTGCTTACCTTTGGAAAATTCAGTCACGAATTATCCAATGTGAAGTTTTATATAAATTTATCTGTTTGATATGTAATGTTGTGTAAATTAGGGAGTTTTTGTGAATCAGATCTATAAAATAGCTTGGATAGGTTTGGCTATTAATGTATTAACCTGTTTCGTCTTTCTGGCGGCTATAACAGTACTTAGTGCTGATTATTCTGTTCTCTCTTCTAGAGAGCAATATCTTGTTGATAAGTCATTAATAGTGAATGCTTTGATGGTGGTTTTTATTTTGCTGGAGGTGGTTAATCTATTTGTTATTCTCAAAATGCCAAAGTATGCAAAAATCAGCTCTTTTATTGTGTCGAGTTTTTTTCCATTTGGCGCGGTTTATTTTATTGGCTGTTTGTTATCGATTCAAAGAGTTACGCTATCCCCATTCTCTGAATATCAAGGCAATAATAATGCTTCCGATTCCACTGTTTATTTTGTACGGGGAAGGTATCGAGAAAAAGCGTGTATTTTTGGTGGTTTGACGCTGGTGATGTTAATTCATGGCGCGATTAATATTTGTATGATGATAGCGGCGATGCATTTCGTTTCATATCGTAAAACAGAAGATCGCTGTTTCTTTGCCGAGAAAGAGGATGGTTTTTTGTTAACACCGACCGCCTTGAGTAAAACTATTTTCTTGCCATATGGATGTATTAATAAGGTTGAGGAACGTGAAAATAGTGTGCTGGTCGCTGTTTATTTAAATCAGAAAATCGATCTCGTATTTTCGAAGAAATTTATTGCCAGAGAAGATCTGGTAAAAATCATCGAGTCTCTTTCACGGGCGGCATCTAATAATCAAGGCAATATTATCACCTTGGAAATGTGAAAAATTTGCTCTTAATAATATAGGGACTGTGATGTTTAAAGGTGTTATTCGCTTGAGTAATAAGCTCAATAGCGACGGTGAAGTTATTTCTGTCTCTTTATTAATGAGCAGGATTCCAGTGGCTGACAGAGATATTCAGCATTAAAGGAGAATATAAAGATGCTGCAACAGCTAATTGCAAGTTGTTTTGTTGAACGCGATGCACTTGCAGAAGCACGGCAGAACGCTGCGCTGTGGGAAAACTGGTTGTTACCCATTAGTGCCGATTTGCCCACAGGTAATGATCCGGTCTATGAAGACGATTTTCAGCATATGCGGGAGGAGGTCAACAAAATCAGTGGCATTGATACCGCTCTGATTTGTCAACTGGCGGAAAGGTTGTTGACCACCAAATGTAAAGATGTCCGCGTGGCGACCTACTATGTGTGGGCCAGGCTGCATTGTGAGGGGGAGCGTGGTCTGGCAGAAGGGTTGGCGCTATTGGCCGGGCTGGTGGATCGTTTTGGCGAAGCCCTGCTGCCCAGTCGGACTAGCAGCCGTAAAGCCGCGCTGGAGTGGCTGACCGGTGCAAAAATGCGGGACAGTTTATCTTGCTATCCAGAGGTCAATCGGACTGATTTTGACCACATTCTGGCGGCGTTGGTGTTACTGGAACACTCATTTTCCTCTTGGGATGAAGAATCTCGTCCAAGCCTCGTTGGGCTGGCAAGAACACTGGAGAGCCGGTTAGCTCAGTCCGGCGGCGTGAGTGCAGTGGTGCCGCAAACTGCCGCTCCGGCAGCGCCATCGGGCGGGCAGAGCAATGCGTCAGCGCCGGGTGAACCACCGGTATGGCGTCAGGTGCAATCTGGGCGTGATCTGTTGAATCAGGCGCGGGAACTGGTGCGTTATCTGAGTGATCAGCCTCAGGGCTGGCTCTCTTCCGCCCGGCTGATACGCAGTGTTCGTTGGGATACCGTACATCAGCTGCCGCCACAGGATGCCGATGAGCGCACTCGTCTGGTGCCTCCCCGCACCGAATATCGCGCTCAGTTAAAGCGGCTCTACCGGCAACAGAACTGGCATGAGTTATTGGAACAGGCCGAGCGCATGTTTGCGGAAGGGGTGAATCATTTTTGGCTGGATTTGCAGTGGTATCTCTGTCAGGCATTAAACCGATTGGGCTGCCCTTATGAAGGTTGGGCGGACATCATGAAACACGATCTGAGAATCCTGCTTGAACGGCTGCCGGGGCTGGAGAGTATGGCCTATAACGATGGGACGCCCTTTGCTGATGAGGTGACAACCAGTTGGATAGCCCAACAGGTTTATGACAATCAGGCTGATTGGCAGTTTGAGCATTTGCCGGTGCAACCTCGACACGATGATGACGTTTTGGCGCTGGAAGCGGAAGCGCTGCAACTGGCGGACAGCGAGGGCATTGATGCAGCGTTGCGCTGGTTGGGGCAATTGCCCGGCATTAATGGAGCACGTCACCGCTGGTTGCAGCGTTTGCTGATGGCGCGGGTGGCTGAGCAATACGGCAAAAATGAAATGGCGCTGCATTTGTTGACTGAACTTGACGCCGATGAGCAATTCAATCTTGGCGAATGGGAGCCGGAACTGATGTTTGAGGTGAAAGCGTGTCTGCTTAAGTTGCTGCGTATGAAAGCCCAACGCAGTGAACATGATAAAGCGAGGATGGCGCAACGGATGGAGGCTCTGCTGGCTGGGTTGGTGGCGATTGATCCGGTCAGAGCTTCGGTGCTTTGTGGTTGATGCTGTCTGTCCGGTGTAGGTGCGGTCATACACCTTTTCGACGAGTTTTACCCCTTTTTTCGTTTTTATAACAACCATTAAGAGTGATGATATGGATGATTTAATTCTCCGCTATTACGAGGCGGAAATGCACTATCTGCGTGAAGCTGGCAAAGAGTTTGCGCAGGCGCACCCGGATCGGGCCGCCATGCTGAATCTGAGCGACGATCGGGATCTTGATCCTTATGTAGAGCGATTGCTTGAAGGCTTCGCTTTCTTGATGGGTCGGATGCGTCAGAAACTTGATGATGATTTACCGGAACTGACGGAAGGGCTGGTGAGTCTGCTGTGGCCGCACTATCTGCGGACTATTCCTTCACTCTCCATTGTTGAATTGGCGCCTGATTATCAGACTTTGCCAAAAAGTGAAGTGATCGCCAAAGGGTTTGAAGTGATATCTCAGCCCGTAGGGCCAAGCCAGACCCGCTGCTATTACCGGACTACCCGTGATATACCGATTACACCGCTGCATATCGCCTCTGCGACGTTGCAAAATGAAGCCGACGGCCGTTCAGTAATCCGTTTGCGTTTTGACTGCGGTCAGTTGACGGAGTGGGATAAGGTGGATTTGTCACGGCTGCCTCTGTATCTCAAAGCGGGCCGTCCGGTGAGTTCTGCCTTACATCTGGCGTTGACCCGACAGACTCAACACATTTACGCACGCTTGCCCAGTCGGGAAGGGCGTTCTCGTCTTGAGAATGGTTCTTTTTCCCCAATGGGATTCGACAACGATGATGTTTTGTGGCCGAAACAGGAGAGCGCGTTCAGTGGCTATCAGTTGTTGCTCGAATATTTTACTTTCCGTGAAAAATTTATGTTTGTGGCGCTCAATGGTTTGGATTCGTTAGACATTCCAGCCAATACGCCTTGGTTTGAGTTGGATATCGTACTCAGTGAACTGTGGCCCTATGAATTGAAGTTTTCAGCGGAAAATATTCGATTGCATTGTGTGCCGGTAATCAATTTGTTCCGTGTTGAAGCTGATCCGATGCACATTTCGCGTATGCAAAATGAGTATCTACTGCGCCCAATGCGTATTCAGGATGGTCATACTGAAATTTACTCGGTGGATGAAGTCTCCTCTTCCCGACGAGGTGATGCGCAGTGTTTTGTACCGTTCAGTAGCTTTCGCCATCGGGGCGGCATTATGCGCAGTTCCGCGCCGGAGCGTTATTTCCATACTCGTGTATGTCGAGGCCCTTCGGGTTTGCACGATACCTGGCTGATCCTCGGTGGGGAATCGTTTGAAACTGACCCTGAGCTTGATGATGAAACCCTTTCACTGCGTATTACCGGTACCAACGGGCAGTTACCTCGTCAGGCATTACGTAACACCCAACTTGAGCAGACATTACACTCCGCCGCAGGCCAGCTGCGCGTAAGAAACCTTTGCTCGCCGACATTGCCCTGTTATCCCCCGGCGAACGATCGTTTCCACTGGCGGATATTGAGCCATCTCGGTTCTAACTTTCTTAGCATGATGGATAACCCAGAGGTGCTGCGCGGCACGTTAGGGCTTTATAACTGGACCGATGATGAGATGAACTGCCGCTGTCTGGACGCCATTGTTGGGGTGAAACACGCCTTAATCCAACGTTTTGAACAGGGCTTTCTGCTACGGGGCGTTGATATTGAGATAACCCTTAATAGCAACGGCTTCTCCGGCGAGGGCGATATTTTCCTGTTCGGTGAACTGCTTAACCGTTTCTTCTCGCTGTATACCGATATTCACCTGTTTAACCAATTGACACTGGTCCTTCAACCTTCTGGGAGATGTTTGCGATGGCAAGAAAATCACAATCAGCGTATTCCCGGCTAATGCAGCAACTGGCGCCGAATATTTACGATTTTAACTTTTATCGCTTCTGCCAGTTGCTGGAGAGTATGCGAGATGGATGCCCGCCGTTGGGCAGTACGATGTCGCCCGGTGATGATCCGATCCGTTTCCGGCCTGATCCCGGTATGGGTTTTCCCGCCGGTGAACTGAAAAATGTGGAGTGGGATGAGCAACAGCCTGAACAGCCACCGACAGTACGCACGACGTTTCTCGGCCTGTATGGCGTCGATTCACCGCTGCCCTCCGCTTATCTGAACGATATCGTCCAGCAGAGTGAAGGCTATGAAGGCGTGGCGGACTTTCTGGATATTTTTAACCATCGAATGATGACCCAGTATTACCGTATCTGGCGTAAATACTCCTATCCCGCGACTTATGAACCGAGTGGTCAGGATGAAACATCGCAGTGCTTGCTTGGGCTGATTGGTTTGGGGATCACCGGCAGCCAGCAACATATTGCAACGCCGGTTTCTCGCTTTTTGGCCCTACTCAGCATCATGCGATTGCCGACCCGGATAGCAGAAGGGGTGATGGCGCTGGTTAAGCTGTTGGCTCCTCTCACGCAGGTACAGGTGGTTCCCCATGATCGCAGGCGAGTGCGGTTGACCCAACCGGTTCGCTTAAGTCGTCGCCATCCGGTTCAATTTTCTCAACGTCCAGTACTGGGCAACGTAGGGACGGATGTTAACAGCCAAATGGTGCTGGAGCTCTATACCGAAGATACCGATGAAGCGCAGGGGTGGTTACCGCAGGGGGAACTGCATACCGACCTGTTGGTGTTGTTGCGTGTTTATCTGGGCTGGCGTTGCAGTGTGCGATTACAGCTCACCTTACCCAAATGGGTATTGCCGTCAGCGCAGTTGGGGAAACAGCGTGTTCGGTTAGGCCGAACAGGTGTATTGGGATTGAAACCGGGATCACAAACGGTTTCTGGCATGGTGAAAATTAATCTGGGGCACTATCAAGGGCTCTTACCGAGTTATCAATATAGGGAGGCCGAGAATGGCAGCTATCAATTTTAAATCCGTCATAATGGGCGGCATAGTGTGTTTGGTGACAGTTGGGTTAACCGGATGTGGTCTGACACAGACCGTAACTGATGGCACGGCAGCTGTTACGCATTCCATTTTCCATAAGCAGGTGAAAATGCTGCGTCTGGATTTCACTGCGCGCAGTGCGCTTAACATTACCGGCGCGCAAACTCCGTTGAGCACGGTGGTACGTGTTTATCAGCTTAAAGACAATAAAGCATTTGAGCGTGCCAGTTATACGGAACTGTTGAAAGGCGACAGCGAGGCGCTTAAGGCGGATTGGCTGGCGCAGCGGGATATCAGAGTGGCGCCGAAGGGGAGTGTGTCACTGGATATGCCGATGGAGAAAGCGGCACGGTTTGTGGGGATTGTGGGGCTGTTTCACACACCGGATGCCGCCAATAGTGGTTGGCGGTTGGTGATCAGGCGTGACGAATTGGATGCTGAGAAACCGCGCACGATCGAGTTGGGTAGCGGCACCCTGACATTGAATGGGATGAAGGGGTGATCAATGAAACATCTAAGACCTTCGCTTTACGAAATGTTGATGTTTAACTTTAACGGTGGGCTGGATCTCAATCAGATCGATGAACGAAATCAAGTGATTTTATCCGTGATGGATAATATGCAACGTATCCTGAGCAGTCGAGCAGGTTCGATTGCTCACTTACCGGATTATGGCCTGCCTGATTTCAACGTCATTTTGCAAGGGCTGCCCGCGTCGTCACAGAGTCTGATCGCCACAATCGAACACACGTTGTTGACCTATGAGCCGCGTTTGAAACGAATCTATATCACGTTACTGCCGCAAATTGAGCCGGGACATCTGCGTTATGACATCAACGCTGAGCTGAAAGAGATAGGATTAGTGCGTTTTAGTACGGAATTTGTACCGGAAGGGAAGGTATTAATCCGCCATTTACGTCAACAAGGCCATATCGATTAACCCTCCGTTTCATTAGGTTGGCTTGCTGAAATAGCCTGCTAAGGATAACTGTTATGACTACAATATCATCCGGTAACACGATACATACCGGGGATGACCCACGCGCACTGCCGGAATTCAGCGCGCTGAAAGAAGAAATCGGTAAATTGAACCATCCGGCTCGACCTGATGTTGATTGGGCCAGAGTTGAACAACTTTGTCTGGCGTTGTTTCGATTAAATGGCGTAGAGCTACAAAGTGCCGCTTGGTACACATTGGCCCGCGCTCAACGCGCCGGATTAGCCGGTATTGATGAAGGATTAGCATTGATTGATGGATTAGTGAGCCATCAATGGGCGCAGTTCTGGCCTCAACCAACGCATGCACGGATTGAAATTTTCGCCTGGCTGGTTGCACGCTTACAGCAGGTATTGCGTACTTGCGTCTTCTCTTATATTGACTTGTCGCTCATTTACCGGGTGGAAAAGGTGCTTGAGCAACTGTGTGAAGTGCTTCAACGTCTGGAGCTGAAACATGTCAGTAAACTTGACAGTTTGCGTGTACAGCTTCACAACAGCGCCCGGCGATTAGAGTGTTTGGAGCAGGAAAAGGGTTCGGTACCGGTATCTCTTGCCTCGGTGCAGCCTGTTGAGGGCAAGGCTATTTTGCTGCCCGAAGAACCCTCTTCGCCGCAACTGATCTACGTGGTACAGGAGACGATCTCATCGGTGCAACCGCAGGTCAAAGTCGCTCAGGTTGTGCCTGCTTCGCGCTGGAAAGCTTGGCACGGTTTTGTGGCGGGAGTTGCATTTTGTGCGTTGGTTGTGACAGGCGGTTGGCTGGTGGACAGGATACGGCAACCGTCCCCGTTGGTTGAGGCTTTGCTGGCGACGACCTATCCGTTACCGCAGACACTGCTGCCTGCACAACTTGCCGAATTACACCAATCGGATAATGCGGCGCTACTGAGCCGGTTACAGGATAAAACGTTGGATGCGAGTCGTGCGCAACTGACAAATTTAACCACTTTGCCAGCTTTGTGGCCTTTGAGTTATGGTTCTCAGCTATTACAACAGCTACGTACATTGTGGCCGGCCAGTCAGGCAGTACAGGATATGCAAAATCAGTGGTTACACCAGCGTGAGGCGGCGGCATTGCCGATGCAGGCATTGGAAAATTACCATCTAGCCCAATTACGCCTTCAACATCTGACAGACCGACTTGACGCATTGGATGAAAAACGCGGTCGTTATCTCACCGGTTCTGAATTGAAGTCTATGGTGTTTAGCATTCGGCAGCCGTTGGCGAATACTCCGCCATTAGAGGAGTTGCTGCGTCAACTGGCGGAACAAAAAAAGAGCGGCACTGTATCGCTGGCATTACTGATGCAAATTAACACCCGTTTTAATCAATTGCTGAATCGCTATTATTTGTTGCTGAAAGTAGGAGGGTAACTTTGTGGAAAGTAAGAAATTAACAAAATCGGGTTAACATGCTGCTCATGAAGGAGAGGGGATGTTTTATCTATTTTTATCCGATGCGCCGTAAAACCCCGTTCTTCACAGCCGGTCTGGTCTACGTTACCGCTTTTCCTAACCGAAGTATTATGAGCCGCTACCTTGGTGAAATTGCATGGGAGAGTGAGGTGTGGGTTGCAGATGCGCCGTCCCATCTTATTCACTTTAACGGGGTGCGTTTCCTTGGCCCTTACGAATGAGTGTGCCGTGTTTGGATAGATATTGCAGTTATATCAAATTTGATATAACTTGTCGGCTCAGGCACTGATTAAGGTAGAGATGATGGAATTTATAGTAACGAAAAACCCTTATGTTTCATCCAGCAATAATCCTAACGAAGCAAATGATAAACATATTCGCGCTCAATTAATGGTGATCATCCGTAAGATGATTAAGGAGCGCGGTTTAAGTCAGGTAAAAGCGGCGGAGCTTTTGGGAACGACTCAAGCGAGAATTAGCGAGATCATTAATGGAAAGCTGGAAAACCACACTATTGATAAATTATTCAATATGCTAAATCGGCTCGGTTGGAATTTCGAATTTAGTTATCACGACGGTATGGTGACTGTTGCGGTAGATAAAATAATAAAAGTCGCGTAAATATAATAAATATCCGGTAAGATCTAAACTATTCCGATAGAGAATATTGAGAAATTATGATCTTTATATTTAATTCCTTTTAATAACGTTGCTGAAATATATTTATTGATATATTTAATATAACAAAAAGTTATATTTTATAGAGATCAGTCGTGCATTAAATTGTCACATAAGCCAGCCGGTGATTAATTTTGGTATATCGCCGGTTTTGACATGCTGATGGTAAGAGTACGTGCTTGGAATATATCTTTCATCAATCTGTGCCAACAATGGGATTAATTGGTAACATAAGCCTGTTTAAGGGATAGGTAATAAAAGCTTTCAGGGTTTCCTATATTGCACTTTGTCCCATCTATCAATTATTATTTCATGATAAAATAACCCAGCGGTTAATTCATAACATCTTATTTTCCAACCAATTGTAAATAAAGTGGTTATTACTGATTATTTATTTGATTCTCTGATTAGTCAGAAAAAGATGAATTTGTATAGCGGTATGATAAAGTATTTTGGTATTAATACGTTGTAGTAAATGTAACATTGTTATATTATTGATTTTTACGAGAATTGGTTAATATTTTTTGTAAATGCTGACAAAAACTGTCACTAGTTTGTGAATAATGCTTGTTAGGGGTAATCGTGTTTTTCCGTGAATAGCAATAATATATACCCTATAGATTTCAATATGCATCGCGACGGCAAGGGAGCGAATCCCCGGGAGCATAGATAACTATGTGACTGGGGTGAGTGAGTGCAGCCAACAAAGAAGCAATTTGAAAGATGACGGGTATAAATAACGATAGGAATAGTTCAGATGAAATATGCCGTTATTACTGGTGCGACAGGAGATATTGGTTTCGCAATTACAGAAAGATTAGCTGAAGATGGCTTTGAACCAATATTATTATCGCGTACTCCTGAGCGTCTTGATAGTGCAATTGGTAAGTTACGCAATAAATATGGTAGTCAATTTGCAAAGAAAATAGTTTGTGATGTCTCTAATCATGAAGATGTTAAAAAAGCGTTTGATCAACTGGATCTTGAAGATAATAAGCTGACAGTACTTGTGAATTGTGCTGGCATTGCTGGTGGCGGTATTACTGCTGAAATAAGCCCACGAACTTGGCAAAATGTCATAAACGTTAATTTAAATGGCACTTATTTTGTTATACATGAAGTTTTGAAAAGAAAATTAATGTTATCCGGCGGCAGAATTATCAATATTGCCTCCACCGGCGGGAAACAAGGTGTTATTCATGGTGCGCCTTATTCGGCTTCTAAGCATGGTGTGGTTGGCCTGACTAAATCCTTGGGGCTTGAATTAGCGCGTAATGGTTCAGGTGTGACGGTTAACGCAGTGTGTCCTGGGTTTGTTGAGAGTGAGATGGCGGAGCGTGTTAGAGAACATTACGCCAAAATTTGGGGCACTGATGTCGCTGAGGCGAAAAGAAGAGTCGAAGAGCGTGTTCCTATCGGAAGATATGTTGAACCCAATGAAGTGGCTGAAATGGTTGCTTATCTTGCATCTCCTCTCGCCGGGGCTGTAACCGCTCAAGCACTTAATGTGTGTGGTGGATTAGGTAATTACTAATTATGGACGGCATTTCTTTATCATCCGATTTTTTTGATCTTTGGATTATTAAAATCGACGATATTGATTTAGCTTCTATTGAACAGTTAATTCACCATTCTGATATAGTTCGCTATAACCAAATTTGTTTAGCGGATAGAAGAAAAAGATTTATATTTCGACGGGCTGCATTACGTTATGTTTTAAGTCAATATTTATCTGATTATGAAATCATAACGAATGATAACGGAAAACCTTATATATCCACGGAGCAAGACTTCAAATATTATTTTTCACTGAGCGCGTCAGGAAACTATTGTGCCATCGGTTTTAGCTCAAGGGAAATAGGTGTTGATATTGAAGTCACTCCTTCTAAGATAAAACTCTCAGAAATTATTGAATGTTTTATTAAGGATAAGGAGCTGGAATATATGCAAGATGTAATGTTAAAACAACGATTAGGAGATAACCACGGATTTCAGAATTATTATCATTTAATGTTATTATGCTATTGGGTTAGATTTGAAGCATATATTAAATTATTTGCTTCGACTTTACATGAGAAATTATTAGCTAATAATCCTGATTCTGTTAAAGATATGAAAGAGTTAGAGTCGAGCACATTATTGATTCATCATCAGAAATTTGTTTGTGCCTTATCTCAAAAGAAAGTAATTGCTACACCGAATATCAATGAAATAAACTATTCCGAAATTATAAGGAACAAAGATGAGTAATATTATTGACTTAAGTGTTCCTATAGATTGTGATTTTTGGGAGCCTGAGAAAGTAACTAGGGGAATCGTTGATCATAAAGAGGGCGCCAATAAATTAGGTGAAAGTTATTTGTATTTTCATACCAGTTCATGGTGGAAAAGAGCCTTTGTAAAACGGTTCAAACGCAAAAAGTGGATCATTGATCACAATGATTTTCCTGATGGTATGGGATTATCACTGATGTATTATCACTTGACCACACATACCGGAACACATATTGACGCTCCCTATCACTATGGGTGGCATGAAGGGCAAGAGCAGCCAGCAACAATTACTGATATCCCTTTGGATTGGTTTTATAATCATGGTGTATTACTTGATTTTAGTCATGATAATCAATCAATTGATAAACAGGCGGTAGAAAACCAATTAAAGAAAATTAATTATAAAATAAAAGAAAATGATATAGTCCTTATCAATACCGGAGCTGATAAACTGCTAGGAGAAAAATCCTATTTTACTCACTATAGAGCGATTGAAAGTAGTGCTGTTCAATGGCTAGTAGAGCAAGGGGTAAAGATTATTGGGACAGATGCGTTTAGCTTTGATCGGCCATTCATAGAGATGATTAACGATTATAAAAAAACTGGGAATAAAGATTGCTTATGGCCATCTCATTTTATCGGACGGGATCACCCTTATTTACAGATAGAACGGCTTTGTAATTTAACCAGTATTCCTAAACCTTATGGATTTAAAGTGTGCTGTTTTCCAATAAAATTAGAGAAAGCAGATGCTTCATGGAGTCGAGTGGTCGCAATATTATAATAATAATATATAATTATAGGGTAAGACGGGGGAAATATGAGCAGAAAAGAGACTTCAAGATCATACAACTAAATCTAATAACTTGGGCATACCTTAGATGTTTAGAAAAGGTGCTTGAGGTATGAATTGTGCATGGCATGATTTACTTGTATCGAATCCGCAAAGATACAGCTCAGTGTAAATTAATAACTAGAGGTAGAGTAGATACGCCGATTTAATCGGAAATTCCAGTGGGCAAGGTGATATATAGGCTAGCAAAAGATATCTTATCTTTGCTATGTTGTTTGGTTATATTGCACTGTGAGCGGGTATATCAGCTCTATGATAATAAATTTGTCATCTCCTTTCTGGATGATTTTTAAGAATAAATTGGTTCATTAAGAAAAAGATTAATTATTCTATCCATAGGCAGGTCGAAGGGAGTTAACTTAGTTTGGTTTAACCTGAAATATTCATATTATTCTTGCAGTTTAAATAGATGAAAGATCAGTGAAATAACCAAATGGGTATTCAAATGGAGTTGTGGTTTGGTGCTTATTTTCAAGAATTTTGGCTAGGAGATAAAAATCAAATATTATATATGACAAATATAAATTTAAAGATAAATAAAGTAGTTTAATATTACTACTTTCAGATAATGATTTTCTTAAATGAAAATGGGTAGCTTTTATATTAATAAAACTTACCTGAGTAAATGTTTATTCTATTTCTATCGAGATAACTATTGTGATAATAAATAACAGAAATGAATCTCAACCGCGTAGAGTTGTGGTGACAGGGCTAGGTGTTGTTGCGCCGACAGGTGTTGGCGTTAATGAATTCTGGAACAATATTCATAACGGTAAATCAGGAGTGAGTAAATATGAGTGGGGAAGAGAAAGATTTGGCTTTAAAAGCGGAGCAATAGGAAAGGTTCACGGTGACGATAGCAATAACAAAGAGTTTGTTCTGAAAAGTGAGCGTAAATATCTTCAATTTGCGTTAGACGCCTCAGAGATGGCGATGCAAGATGCGAATTTAAAACCTTCAGACATTGATGGTCGGCGTTTTGGTGTTGCGATAGCAACGGCGATTGCTGATGCTGCGGGAATGGAAGAGTGTTTACTCAGAATCACCAACGGGGGCAAAGAGAATATTCACCCTGATTTAATTAAATCAGAAGATTATGACAGCTTTGATTTTAGTTCAGCCGCAACCTCTGTTGCGAAAAAATATGGCGCATCTATGTCCGTCAGCAACATATCAACCGGATGTGCGGCAGGACTTGATGCATTAGGCATTGCGATGGAGCATATCCGTTATGGCAGAGCGGATATTATGCTGGCTGGTGCAAGTGAAGCGCCACTTTGTCCGCTTTCTATCGGCTCTTTTGAAGCTTTAGGGGCGCTATCATCAAGAGAGTTGGAAAATCAGCAAGCGGCGACCTGTCCTTTTTCCCTTGAGCGGGATGGATTTGTGATTGCTGAAGGGTGTGGAATATTAATTTTAGAGTCTTATGAACACGCTAAGCAGCGTGGAGCACATATTTATGCTGAATTAGCAGGGTATGCATCCGTCAATAACGCTTATCATATGACTGACTTGCCTGCGGATGGAATGGCAATGGCACGGTGCATTGATATGGCATTGAAGGATGCCCAGGTATCGCCATCAACGGTAAATTATATTAGTGCTCATGGCAGTTCTACGGCTCAAAATGATATTAACGAATCAAATGCGATTAAATTTGTTTTGGGTGAAAATGCATTTGGTATTCCAGTTAACTCATTAAAATCAATGACAGGTCATGCTTTAGCTGCCGCTAATGCGATCGAGTCTGTCGCATTATGTCTGGAAATAGAAAAGCAGTATGTTCACCCAACAATTAATTATCAAACCCCAGATCCTGATTGCGATTTAGATTATATTCCTAATCAAGGTTGCGCATATCCAATTAAGACCGCGTTAAAATTATCAAGTGGTTTTTCTGGTATTCACAGTGTTATTGTTATGAGGGCAGTAGACAATGCGTAGAAGAGTTGTCGTTACCGGTGTTGGCGCAATACATCCTGATGGCAATGATGTCACCGCCATAAAATCAAATGTTATTCAGAAGTTATTGGGCCAAGAATCGAAAAATAATACGACTGTAAGTTCTGTAATAAGAACATTGAGTGATTTCGATGGCGCGAAATATATCAATAACCGCTTAAGGCGCAAAATTGATGAATTTTCGGCTTATGGTATCGTCGCCGTTGAAATGGCATTAAAAGCGAGTAGATTGGATGTAGATAAGCTTGATCCTAATCGCGTTGGAATATATGTCGGAAACTGTTTTGGTGGATGGCAACATATTGAGGATGAAGTTAAAGCGCTCCATGTTGAAGGCATAAAGGGAATGGGGCCTTATGTCGCCACGGCATGGTTCCCTGCGGCGCTTCAAGGGCAATTGTCGCTGCTTTATGGTTTTAGTGCGCAATCTAAAACGTTTTCCACCTCCGATGTGGCAGGGATGCAAGCAATAGGTTATGCAGCGGAAGCGATTTCTAATGGTGTTGCGGAAGTGATGTTATGTGGTGCGTCAGAACATCTTTCCAGCCCGTTGGTTAAAAATTTACTGGAGAAAACATCAAGCCAGAAACATTCTGAGGTTTTTGGCGAAAAACGGGCAGGAGATTTTTCCGAAGGCGCTGCATTTCTGGTGCTGGAAGAGCGGCAACATGCTTTAGAGCGCGGTGCCTCGATATTATGTGAATTAACCGGTTTTGTTGATTATTTTGCACCGGATAAAAATACCAGAAATCACACTTTAGAATATACTGCTGAGCTATTCAACCATAATGATAATGCTGTATTTATTATGGATGGAATATATGATGATGAAAAAGAGATAACGAGTAAGGCTTTCTCAAATAAAGAGATAAAAACATCATTTATAAATCTGAGACCCTATTTGAATAATCAATTTTCAGTCAGTGGCGTGATTGATTCAGTCCTGGCATCATCATTCTTGTCAGAAAATAACGGGGATGGAGAACAACAATCTAATAAAATAAATGAGTTTTCAAATACTAACCAAATAATCATTCAGCGCCTCAGTAACCAAGGTCATGTATGTGCGTTGAGTTTTTCAGCTATTTAATCTCTAAAATATTTAAGTACGCGAGGAAAAATATATGAATAATAATCCAGAAGTAAAAATAAAAACAATTTTGTCTCTCTTTCTTAACGTTAATATTGATGATTTCGATATGGATGCGAATCTTTCTGACGCTTATGATATGGATTCTACTGAATTAGCTGATTTAGCAAAAGAGATTGAGAAAGAGTTCGGTATTTCTGTGGTGAAAAGTCAATTCAGTCATTGGGATACAGGAAGAGCCGTTCTTGATTTCGTCTCATCAAGTTTAAACGATAAAAATTAATTGCTAATTAAAGGGAAACAGAAATGAAACTAATCTCTATGTTGTTACATTCGGAGCGTGATAATTTACATCATGATTGTATTGTCACTAAAGATTATCATTATACAAGAAAAGAGGTAATATCTTCTGTTTCCCATTTAATTGATGATTTACTTAGTCGAGGAGTACAAAAAGGTAATAAAGTCATCGTTATATTTGAACATGATGAGTTAGGTGTTTTCTTTTTGGCCGCCGCCAGCGCGATGGGGTTGCATTTATTAATGCCCTATAATTTATCATCAGCGACAATAGATGAATGGATTAATTTTACCAATGAAGTGCAATACGATTTTGTTGTTTATCTTAAAAAAGATAAACATTTTGTTGGGAAATTAAAAGAAAGCAATATTAATGTGATTGATATTTCAGATCATAAGATCAGAGTTGGTGATGATAACGCGGAAATTCCAATGATAACTTATTCGCCGCAATCTATTGCTAACTTTATTGTTTTGTTTACCAGTGGAAGTACAGGTAAACCGAAAGCCATTAGTATTTCAGAATCGTTAGTGTGTCGTCGAATTTATTCGGTGACAGAGAAATTAAAGTTTACTCAAGATGCTAAAATATTCATGTCAGGTTTGTTGAATAATACAACGGGAGTGATTTTTTCTTTCGGCTCATTATTACATCAATCAACACTTTTTATACCCGAAGATAGAAATGTAGAGAGATGGCCTGATTATCTTTCTCGCAATAAAATCACTCATATTATGTTACGCCCAGAGTCAATGAAATTATTTGTTAAATCGACAGCGGAACGTAATATTGATCTCTCTTGTTTACGAGTCGTTGCTTATGGCGCCGCGGCTATGCCCCCTAGTGTACTTGAAAGAGGGCGCCAATTAATTGGCTGTGAATGGGTGCAGGGATATGGGTTAAGTGAAACTTATGGTCCTTTCTGTTGGGTAGATGAGCAAGATCATCGTGATAAAAGATATCTCAATTCAATTTATTGTGTTGGTAAAATTGATAATACATTGGAAGTGGCGGTTAAACCCATTATTGGCTCATCTGATAATATCGGAGAGATTATATTAAGAGGCGAAAGTATTATGGAAGGATATTACGATGTCCTTTCTGGGGAAATAACGCCTCCTGATGAGTGGTTTGTCACCGGTGATCTCGGTTATATAGATGAAGAGGGTTATTTAATTTTAAAAGGACGTAAGCAGAATACTTTTATGAGTGCTAACGGACATAGAATTTATCCTGAAGAAGTTGAATCTATTTTATCCCGAATACCCAATGTGAATGTGGCTACAGTTGTTGGTTTTTCTTTCCATGAAAATGGGGTTGCTATTGATCAGCCAGTTGCCTGTATGAGTGGAGAGATATCGAAGAAATCATTAGCTGAAATTGAAGATATTATTTCATCGTTTTTAAGTAGTAAATTAAGTCGGGAAAAATGGCCGGATTGGTTCTATGTTACTGATGAAAACTTTCCAAAGAGCCATAATGATAAAATATTGAAATCAGAGTTAATTAAATCAATCGATCCTAAAAAACTATTTACATTGAGGAATCAATAATGAATTATGTAGAATCACATTCAATTATTTGTAATGCTCAGGTAGAAGATGTATATCAAATTATTTTAAATTCTGAAAAATGGCCGGAAATATTTGAACCTTGTCAGGAAGTAAAAACTCTCTTTAGGGATAAGGAGGGAGAAAAAATAGAAGTTAAAGCTTTACTTAACGGTGTTTTAATGCAATGGGAATCAAATCGTAAATTTTATCCAGAAACATTCAGTATAAAATCAAAACTGAACCCGCCAATGACGTTAGTTAAAGAGATGGAAACGTCATGGCGTGTGATTAAAATTAATTCCCAGCAATGTGTACTGTTGTTAGAGCATTTATATGATCTTGAGTCTGAAATAACTGGGTTAATTGATGGTGTTGAAACAATAGAGCAGGCACACGAATTTATCAGTAAAGCTATTGATACTAATTCAGTTAAAGAGCTAAATAATATAAAAAATATCGTTGAGTCAATAGAGGGAGTGGAAAAAGTATTAAAAGGAACGATTACTCACTCAGTCGTATGTGAGGCATCGGCACAGCAGGTCTATGCTTTAGTTAAAGATGTCTCTTGTTGGACCGATATTTTTTCATTCTGTGATGGTGCGGAAGTTTTAAATAGATCAGGTAATGAAGAATTGGTTGAAATCAAAGCAAAACAAAATAATAAAGCAGTAAGTTGGCAAACACGGCGATATTATTTTGATGCTATTTACCGGGTTGATTATGTTATGCCTACACCGATGCCATTATTCAAAACAATGAATGGCAGGTGGCAAATTATTCCTGTTAATGATCAACGCTGTATTATAACGGTACAAAGGAACTGGGCTTTGTTAGAAGATATCAGTGGTATTGTTGATGGTATTGATAATCATGACCAGGCTAATTCCTTTGTTATCTCATTTATCAATGATAATACTCGAATGGAAATGGATAGTTTCAAGAGTCAGGTAGAACGTCATAAAAAATCAAATTTATTAACTTTTACCGCAGGCTATTATATTCCTCACCAATTTGATGATGTTTATAATATATTTTTAAACATCGATGACTGGAGCAAAATATTGCCGCATTGTGATTCAATAAAAGTTATTTATAATGATAATAAACATCAAGAATTTAATATGGAAGTATCAACACCAAATGGAAATGAGACTTTCCGTAGTATACGATTCTGTGATGCGGATAATTTATTGATTGAATATTTCCAACCAGAGCCTCCTTTAGTATTAAAGTCTCATAGTGGCTCATGGAAGATATTTAGTAAAGGAAGTGGTTCGTACATTGTTTCTAGTCATGATGTTGAGTTAAATCATGATTTATGTGCAGTTAAATTTGGTACGGAAGATAAAGAAAAACAGCGTGAGATAGTAAAAAATGCTATTTCGGAAAATAGTAAGAAAATGGTCTTTGCCTGTAAAGAGTGGTTAGACACTCGTATTTAGTAACTTAAAGGAAAATAAGATGAATAATAAAAATAAACCCAATAGAATTTCGCCAGAACTTCTTGCTACTTGTGGTTATTTTATGCCAAGACTATTTTTCTTAAATTCTCAATATGCTCCCCAAGTACATTGGGGAGATGTTGTTGCAGCATTGAGTGATTTTCAGCAGGAAAACTTAGACTTATCCTCTGAAGAGTTTTGGTATGAATGGATGATTAATTGGTCAAAAGTGGGTGATAGCTATATTAGTATCGCTAACTCGGCTAAAAGTGAGGTCAGCCATGTTCGTGCTTTGAGGAGTGCCGCTGCCTGTTATCATTGGGCCGAATTTATGTACTTCAGTGATAGGAGTAGAAAGGTACAGCTCAGAGAGTATATTCGTTCATGTTTTTTATCTAGTATAAAATATAGTGACCTGCTAGTTGAGCATCAATATATTGTCGTTGATAAATTTCGTATGCCGTTTTTCCTTATATTCCCTAAAGGGTATAAAGAAGAAGAGAATCATCCTTTGCCTTGTGTTATTTTATCCAATGGATTGGATTCAATGACTGAAATTGAAATATTATCTTTAGCTGAGTTTTTCTTAATGAAAAATATGGCGGTAGCTATATTTGATGGACCAGGACAGGGAATAAATCTTGGGAACTCACCAATAGCTATCGATATGGAATTATATGTTTCATCTATAGTTAAATTGTTAGAGGATGATGTCAGAATTAACAGTGATCTCCTCTGTTTCTTAGGAATTAGTTTTGGTGGTTATTTTGCTCTACGCGTTGCGCAAAAAATTGGCGATAAATTTTGCTGTATCGTCAATTTATCCGGTGGACCTGAAATAGCAGAGTTTGATAAGTTGCCAAGAAGGCTTAAAGAAGATTTCCAGTTTGCATTTATGCAAGATAATAGCCGTATGCAGTCTCTTTTTGATGAAATTAAATTGGACGTCTTTTTACCTTGTAAAACCAAGGTTTTTACTGTTCATGGAGCATTGGATGATATATTTCCAATTGATAAGGTGAGAAAGTTAGACCAGATATGGGGTGATAGTCATACATTATTATGTTATGAATCAGAAGCTCATGTTTGCTTAAATAAAATAAACGAATATATGATACAAGTTTCAGACTGGGTTAGTGAACAATTTTGGCTTAATGGCTATAAGAAAGGATAACTTATTTTATACTAACTGCCTATTCCATTATATCTCATTATTGTGGACTATTATTTTGTAAGTTAATAGTGAATACGGATAGAGTGCAGGAGTCGCTGCGTATATATAGTATGTGAGAATGAGTTGTATTTCTCCTCTACTAACATGCGTTTAGAAGTTAGCGCTTTTGTTTAGGTATTATCTTGGTTCTCTCTTTTTATAAAGAATGGTAAATGAAATAGTTTAATGGGATGGGCGTTAAATAGGGTTAAATCATAAACATCAGGCTGATAGTAGCTGTTTTTATGGGATTATAAAATTTACACAGATTCATCAGATTACCGGGATTATTATCATTAGCGGAAAAGATAATTATCAAGAGCTAAATTTTAAGGTGATTAATCAATGGAGATATTGTTATGGATAAATATTGGTTTCACCTTTATTTTTAGTGAACATAATAGTGTATTTATGTAATATTATCCTTCGATATTAATAATCTGATACTAGAAATAAATTGAAGATAAATGAGTTATTATTATCTTCTCTAAAATATTTTATTTTTTCAACAGAAGTTAAGATTAAACCTATTTGGAGTATTACCTTTTAGTTCCACGGCTCTTTTACTATGAGTAATAAAATCAAAACATTTTTCCAGGCATTACGAAGAGATATGTTCGAATAAAATAAGACCATACTTTCCCTGCTGAAGCATTAATCGGCAGTATGAAAATTGACTTTAATATTTGTGTTTTCTTATATCATTAATACATAGTAAGTTTACTTATGATAAGTTATCTTATTGAATGTGAATTTTATTTTTTGTATTAATTAGCTGTATATTAAGCTTTTAAATATTTGCTCTATGTTTGATGCCCGATGCTTACTTCAACCTGGTTTCGGCGTAATGCATAGAACATTTACTCTTGACAGAGTTTGGTAATTATGTAAGACGGCAATAGTATTTTCGTCAATCCAGACAATTGAGGTCTATATTAAATATAGGATTTCGAGTTGATGGTTTTATAGAGAAATCTCGACATTGTTCCATGATAGATAATTAAGAATAAATAGTTATGTTGGGGTACTGACTAGTAACTCAATACTATTTATTCAGTAAAGCCTTATCCTATTTGATTTTTATTAAAATGAGGAGTTCGGAAATGTCAAGAACCGAAAGACTTATAGTATTATTGCAATACTTGAGACAAAGAAGGTACCCTGTCAGTGGTAAATTACTCGCTAGTGATTTAAATGTAAGCTTGCGCACGCTTTATCGCGATATTGCTTTACTAAACAGTCAGGGGGCAAATATAGAAGGCGAGCCAGGTTTGGGTTATATATTACGGCCAGGTTTCATGTTGCCTCCTTTAATGTTTACGATGGATGAGATTGATGCCTTAGTTTTGGGCAATAAATGGGTTATTGAACAGAGTGATGTTGTTTTGGCTAAGTCTGCCCATAGCTTTATATCTAAGATTGCCGCAGTATTGCCGGCAGAACAGCGTGATCAACTATATTCTTCGCCAATGTTTGTAAAAACAGATGGTTATAGTAAAGTTACAGATAATAACTTAATGTTATCTGATATTAGAAAAGCGATATACCATAAATCAAAAATAGTGATAACTTTTATTGATTTAAATAATACACATACTGTGAAGACGATCTGTCCACTGTCGATCTTTTTCAATAATGAGTTCTTTTTAGTTTCTTGGTGTGAATTCAGTCATAACTTTCTTAAGTTACAAGTGGGAAAAATAGAGAAACTGGAAGTATTGTCTGAAAAATATATACAAGATAGAATGTTATTATTAAAAAAATGGAGTGAGAAAGAAGGATTGTCTGATAATAATTTATCGTAAATAGATGATTACAGATGAATAATTTATATAGGTATTTATCCTATACATGTTTAATTGTTATTTCTACTAAATATATAGTTGAAAATATATAGTAGATTCTGATGATTATCTGAACTTTCTGCTGTCATTTATACTGAGGGCTTAAAAAGTTTAGTGATTTTATTAGGAAAGCGCCGCCCTAGAGTGCTAATTGTGAATGGTAGGATAAATCACTTAATTTGGTAATCTGGGGCAACGAACAACATAGAGTGGGCTTGAGATTGTGGATAATAAAGTTCAAGAATTCTTTAAAGGTACGATTTTAAATCGATTGAACAAAGATCGTGATAGAATCACGATCTTTGTTTTGTCGACTTGCGAGCTTGTCTTTATGTAAGAGTGCTAGCGATATTTTCCACAGGATGCATTTTTCTTACATATACCCGTCATCTTTCAAGTTGCCTCTTTGTTGGCTGCACTCACTCACCCCGGTCACATAGTTATCTATGCTCCCGGGGATTCGTTCCCTTGCCGTCGCGATGCATCTTGAAATCTATAAGGTATAAATAGTGAAGTAGAAGAAAAGCTACCATTTCCATGCATCCGGGCTGGTGCCGGTAGGTAACACACAAATGCCAAAATCGCTAATGACAACAGCGACATAGATATCATTACCATAACAATTTAATTGATATCTCCTTCCTTTTGCCGTCCATTGCCAATAATCATTTTTCCGACTTTCTGGATAGAATTCTTGGATAAATGAAGCGGTTGCTGGATGTAACCCATCAACATTGAGAGTACTTGTATTCCCTGAGCTGCTCCAAATCACATCACCGATTAAATTTTCATTGGTAAGATTAACAACGAAAAAATAATGGTTATTAATTTCAAGCATTTCACCCTTTTCTTTTTCCTCAGTTTCTTTCATCTCTGGCTCCTGATTAGTGGATAAAATGGGTGATTATTATAGAAATAACAATAGTTTCTCTGATATTTCTATTTTTATTGCTATAAATGCAATGGTCTAATTAATAATTACGGTAGCAATAGAACCATAATAAATATATTTTTATTCGATATTGTTTTGGTTTGCATGACTTTTTTTGATCTGATTGTCACAGCATTTGATTACTATTCTTGATAATTTATTGTCTGTAAATTAATTGTATTTGTCAGAATTAATCGGTAATTATATATCATATATTTTTATAGTAGTGTAAAAATACAGAATGTAAAGTATATCATCATGAATGTTTTGCATGAATATTAAATTAATGCAAATCGTTATTCTCGGTAAGTTTGATTAAAATGGAGATAAGTATCTGAAAAAAATCATCAGAATCTGATATATACCCTATGGATTTCAAGATGGATCGCGGCGGCAAGGGAGCGAATCCCCGGGAGCATAGAGAACTCTGTTACCGGGGGGAGTGAGTGCAGCCAACAAAGAAGCAACTTGAAAGATGACGGATATATAACGAATTAATAACTAAAGAACTAATATGTATGAGTCGAAACTTGATCTGACATCCATTCTCGATAGCTGTCAGATCAGGTTTGAGTTCTAGTACAAGTTATTACTTACGCTACGGAGTTTCTGCGTGTCATTCTTCTATAATTTTCTACCCTTCCTGTCATGACATTTTCTATGCCGGATAATATTCCAGAACAATTATGACAGGCCGGGAAGTCTTTATTTGTTTCACCAACAAGTCGTTGTGTAAATATATAGCTCTGACTCAAATGACTTGATATATTTTCTCCCCTTTTAGCAAGTTCAGTGACCATATAATTTAAGGCTTGTACCTCAGCATGCAGACCCGCAATACCTGCCATTTTAGGTAAAATGTTCTTGTTTTCCTTAATGTGTGCTTTGATCCTCTGTTCAATCAGTGGATGTAATGCAGTGCCTGATTCTTGATACGCTTTTTGTATACCTGCGATAAATTCTTTTTCATTAGTAACGCGATAGCTGCCAAGATCGATATTTGGCCTCCAACGTTTGGATGTTTGAAGTTTATCGGGGTGGTACTGTTCGAAACCGGGCTTCGCTTTTTCGCTGATAAGTTGCACTCCGGGGAAGGTATTTTTGGCACTTAAGCTACCACTCAGGTTTAAAAATTTATCTTTATAGGTATCGTGATCTATGTTGGTGCCATGACCCATAATACCGGCATGGGCGGCATATCCTTTTAATTTTGCATTTGTATATTTCATATTTCTGGATTTCTTTTCTCTATCTTTTGGTTTCATAGGCTTGAGCGTTGTTTCATTTCTCTCTGTTTCTTGTAATATTTCACCGGTGCTTCTGGTGAAATATTGGTATCTCTTTTCAACTCTTGGATTTTGTTTATACAAAAGTGGCGAAATATCAGGTCTATTTTGCGGCATGGCGAGATCAAGCCAGTCTAAACTTGAGAGTCCCATATTATCCGCCAGCGTAATTGGGTTATTCATCACCATACAATAAAGATTTAATCCATCGATAGTGCCTGCCGGGTCCGCACTTAGCCATCTTCCCGCCCACGGCTGATAATATCGATAGCCGTAATAATAGAGTCCGGTGGCATCCCGTTCTTTACCGGAATACCGGATCGTTTTGTAACTGGCTTCTATCTGGTTTCTTGCGGTCCATAGCGCTGTACCGCCAAATGGATAGTACTCCTCTTGACTGATGATTTGCCCGTCGCTATCTAATTCAAGTTGGCTGGAACCAATCAGATTATCGTAACTGTAACGTATCTGATTATTGTTGATGTTTTCTGGTTTGCCGCTCTCCCAGTGTAGAACCCGCACTTGTGCGCGACCGGCTTCACCCACTGTAATGATCTGTAATTTTTCTGTTGTAGTAGTGCCATTTTGGGTTGTACGCAGTTCCAGTCCCGACAGGTAGACAACTCGTTGCTGCCGGAGAATATCTTGCGTTTGCTGTTCACTGACTTTTAACAGCCGCATCCCGTCGTTACCATAGCGATACCATTCTACGTCGTTGCCACTGTTGGTGCGGTTATCCCGTTTTACCGGCGTCACTTGTTGTAGTTCACCTCGCGCATTCCAGTTTAGGTTTAGTCCTGGTAGTAATGTCTCCTGATGACCGCCCGCCTGAAACAATGTATCCACTTTGGTTGGGTCAGTGGTCAAGGTACTCAGTACCGCACGGTTGCTGCGGTTCGAGACGGTTATGTCTGTGGTGTAATTGTTTTGGTTCGCAGGCGAGCTGTGTCGGATTTGGGTCAGGTTGCCACCACGGTCATAGGTATAAGTACGGGTATAGTTAGTGTAAGTGTTGTCGTCGGAAGTTAGCGCTGGAGAGGGGAGCTGGTGATTCTGTTGGCCTATATTCGCCATTTCGCGTCCGGTTGCGCTGATAAGCTGATACAGGGAATCGTAAGTATAGATATTCTTCGGCACTATTTTCTGATTGCGCCAGAAGCGAGTCGCTTCTGCATCGTTACGGAGACTGATTACATTGCCAACCGGATCATACTCATAACGTAAGTCTTGCAAAGCCTTGGCATCGTTTGAACGACGGGTAGTGATGCCAATTAGTCGCTGGGTTTCCGGTTCGTAAGTGTATTCGGTGATGATACCGTTACCGTGCTCTTCGCGTAGTTTTTGTCCTGCCGCTGAATAGGTTAGGGATTTGATAATCACCTGCTCACTCTGGCCTTTTACCGTCAGCCAACTCCTTTTTAACTGACTGGCTACATCATAAGCCAGACGCTGGATATTTCCTTTGGCATCGGTTTGCGTCAACATAGCGCCGGTGGCATCCGTTTTGTTTTCGGTGGTGTATACATCACTACTTAATCGCTTATCCCAAATCTTTTTATCATCTCCGAACCAGTCTGCTTCTTGACTGTCAGCCAGTAACTGACGGGATTGTGATAAAACCGCGCCGGTCAAGGAAAGGCGATTCAGTTGGATCACTCCCGCTGTGTCGTAGTGATGCACACATTGACCAGCAAGATTTTGGTCTTTTTCTGCCGGTGTGTTTCCAGCCCAGATGAGACGTTCGGTGATATGGGCTGCCCTTTCCTTTGTTTCTTGTTCGGTTACGGATAACAGGCGACCGGGCAGAGAGTTGTCTTCATATTGCCGAATCTGCTTGACGCCTGTTGCAGTTACGGTCAGGACAAGACGGTTTTCAATATCATGAAGAGTGATAGTATTGCCTGCATCGACACTCTCTGTACGCAGGACGTTGCCCGTTAAATCATACTGCCAGAGAAAATTGGGTTTCACCGTATGATCTTTCTGCCAATCGTCATACAGGCGCGGATCAATACTTTGGTGTAGGCGCCCGAAAGCATCATACTGATGACGGGTAATACGGATATCACTGTTTTCTTTTGCGGTAGTACGGTGATAACGGATTTCGCGGACATCCAAGCCACGGTTATCGTGAACCGTGATCGTGGGGGTGTGTTGATAAGTTTTGGGATCAAAGTTGTTCATAATTTACCTCTTTGTGGTACTGAATAATCGTTGTATTGAATAATTTTTTGTCTACATAGCAGCGAATGAACGCTAAGTTCAGCTCCTCCACATAATAAGGGCGGATAATCTTTCCATTGAAATGCCAGTAGCATGCAAGATTTCAGGAGATAAGCAGGAATGACCTTATTCAAAAGCATATTGCTCAAAGGTGCTGCTGCAACCGAATAACAGTAGCAAGCATAGGGAGACGAGCACAAGTATCGTAGAAAACAGCGCCAGGATCTTTTGCTATCGCTAATGGTTGTTTTTTCTGTTTTGCTAAAAAGGAGAAATAACCTATCCTTATTTAACATATAGTTACGTATAGTGAATATTAACTAGATGTATAGTTATCGATTATAAATGTGAGTTATTTTATTGGTTAAATAGTTCTTGATGTTCGTCCATATACGAGATTTGGGGTGGTTAGTCTGGTGTCAATCATGACGCCAGACTAACCGGATGTATCAGATTATTGTGTCAGGCACATATTCTAACCACAATTTCTAACCACAATCACCGACTTAAATTTTATCTTGTGTATCATGGTGGAATAAAGCTATTGTGCCTGTTATGGTATTGTAAGATACATTCTTAATTAAATGCTCTAATGCAATAAAACATAATTGATTAAATTCACTGGTAACATTTTTCATGGAAAATGATTTTATTGTTTTGTTTAAATAAATATACGGTTTTAATTTTAATTAAATTATATGGATTAAATTTGATAAGAACTGGAGTATATTTTTATATTATTTTTGATGTTTTTTACAGTGTGATTTGTCATTGAGATATTATTGTATACAGTATAAATTACCATAATTATTATCTGGTTTTCTGTTTGGTTTATTAAATAGGGAGTTATTTAAAATGAAGCGACCAGATTTGAATTTATATGGGGTTTATATCGAGTTTATTATAATGGTATAAAACACTAAATTTGGTAAATAATGTAAATCATTACATGAGTTAATATAAAGTAATGAAATGTATTATTGGTTAGAACAAGAGATTAATTTACCATTGTTATTTTTACAATATAAATAATATTTTGTTGTAATTCTTGGTTAAATTGTGAGATGAAATGATTTGTATGGCAATTATAAATATAAATGTGATATTTTCGTTATTATAAATTGGAAAATCATATAAATTTTAGTTTTATATTTTATATATTTATGATTTTTTAAAAATAAAAACTTTTAGTTTTTTATTGAAATATCATTATATATAATATTGCTTATTGGCAATTCTTATTTTGGTTGTTATTAGAATATTTTATTCTTCCCGGTAGTGATAATGGTTGATAAAAAAATGTTGATATGAATGATTGTTAAGGTAAGTAGGGTAATCGTATAAAAGAAAATTTCTATCGTGTGCATAGAAATGTGTTTTTTTATTTTAAATTTTTTAATGGATTTTTCACGTTGATAAGAACTTGACTGGTGTTAGTAATATCATAAATTGCTTGTTTTTAGGTATTGTAAATATCGAAAATATAAATGCAGATTATTAATCTGTTTTTATTATTATGTTGTGAATAATTCTTAAAATTACTCATCATTGAATAGAAATAGCTTACTTGGTGAGAAATAACAAGTTTATTACCTTAGATTTGTTGGCCATATTCCGGGTTTATAGACGTTCCCGGTTAAAAAAATTGACGGAAATAAAGAAGTAACATTGTTGATTATCATGCTAACTATATAATTGTATAAATATCGTGGAGATCTCAATATTCTGGTTGTTTGTTAAATGTTACATATTGATTATAAATTCGTATTTGATGAATAATTCCAAATTATTATTGGCATTATTGATACATGAATAATGATGACTAAATTCGTTGATAAGGTTATTAAATATAAATTTGTTGTTATATTAGACTTCATTAAATCATAATTGTTATATTTTTATTGTTTTGTTTACAAGGAATTAACAAAATTAAGATTTTTTTTCTAAAAACGGTGACCTATTTTTAATTTGGTTAAGAAGTTGTATTCAACATATCGTTATTTTTTCTTCGGGCTTTACTTGCCGAAGGTTGAAACAACATACCTATTATTTTAAGGGAGTAAATGCCCTTTTCTTTAATTTCTGGAGATGACTTTTGACCTCTCTTGCTTATGTTGACGCCCTTTGTGCGCTTGATCATCCTTATCGGGTCGATAATGTTTGTGACCAACTATTTGATGCTGCCATGCGTGAATTGACGCTGTACCACTGTGAAAATACTCCCGGTTATTCTCAGTGGTTGAAGGCTAACGGCTTGGAAGTAGAAAGACTGGAAAAACTGGACGATTGGTCGCGTTTGCCGCCTATTTTCGCTAATTATTTCAAACGCCAATTGTTGATCAGCAGTACCGGCAGGAATGCATTGGAGTTAACCTCCTCTGGGACAACCGGCCAAAAGAGCCGTATGCGTTATGATGCACGCAGTATACGTGCGGCTCAAAATATGGTTGAACGAATTTTTGAATATTACGGTTGGAATACGCCGCAACAGCCTTGCAATTACTTGCTGTTAAGCTATGAACCTGCCGGTACGGTTACGTTGGGAACCGCGTATACCGATCAATATTTGTGTAAATATGCACCGGTAAACCAAGTCTGTTATGCGCTGCGCCACAATGGAAAAAGCAATGAGTTTGATCCTTTTGGCGTCATCCGATCCTTACAAGAGTTTGCAGCACAAGGGTTGCCGGTGCGTATCTTGGGCTTTCCGGCATTCTTGTGGTTCACGCTGGAACGGATGCAGGAAATGGGGTTGCCGCCGGTCCAGTTGCATCCTGAGTCACTGGTGTTTTTGGGGGGAGGCTGGAAAACGCACGCTGATAAAGCCATTCCAAGATCCTTGCTGTATCGGCGTTTGGGGGAACAACTGGGTATTCCTGACGAGCGGTGCCGGGATGGCTACGGTTCGGTGGAACATCCCGTGCCTTATGTTGAGTGCCGAAATCACCATTTTCATGTGCCGACCTATGCCCGCGCTTATATCCGCGATACGGCCAACATGGCGGTTCAACCCTACGGTAAGCCCGGTTTCCTGCATCTGGCGTCACCTTACATCACTTCCAGCCCGGCACACAGTATTGTGGTGAGCGATTTGGCGGTGTTACATCCGGCCGCTGAATGTGGTTGTGAGTTAGCGACCGATTGGTTTGAGTTATTGGGTCGTGCCGGTACCAGTAAAAGCCGCAGTTGTGCGATTGCCGCTTCTGAGTTGATCAAGGAGTCCTGAAATGTATTTAGTGAATGGTAAGGTTATCTCTGACTTGGAACCCGCGACTATATTGGCGGAACTGAAAAGTAATTTGGCTGAGACGTTGGCGTGTCCCCCAAGTGTACAACAGGTATTGGCGTGTGCTGAACGCTTTGTTGACGGCCTGGATACGGTTGCGGCTAAACTTGAGTTGGATACAGCCGCAATCACCACGTTACGTCACTTCTGTCATCGTGATGCTTTAGAGGCAAAGTTGCGACACGAATTGGGCGAACAACCTTTTTCTCTGCGTCGCTTTGACTATACACAGCCCCGTTTTGAAACCTGGCAGCCGTTGGGATTGGTGGTGCATATCACGCCGTCCAACGCGCCTTTGCTGCCATTTATGGCAGTGTTAGAGAGTTTGTTAGTGGGCAATGTCAACTGGTTACGCCCTAGTAGCAGTGATCACGGCCTTAATGCGCGGATATTGGCAGAGTTTCTACGTTATGACCTGAGCGGCACGTTGGCGTCTTATATAGCTGTATTACCTTTGCCATCGGATCAATTATCAGAATTACTGGCGTGTGCTGATGCCGTATCCGCTTGGGGCAGTAATAGCGCGTTGACCGCTATCCGTAGCCAACTACGGCCCGGTTGCCGTTGGATAGATTGGGGACATCGTATCAGTTTTGCTTATTTGGACCCGATGGTTGCTAGTGATGCTGACTATGACGCGCTGGCTGATGATGTTTGCCGTTTTGACCAACAAGCGTGCTCCAGTCCACAGTGTTTATTGGTAGATAGCACTGACGAGAACGTTTTACGGGAGGTGGTTAGTGCTGTGGCCGCCGCATTGGAACGACGTGCGCCAGTATGGCCCGCTTTACAGCCGGACATACAGGAAGCGGCGGAAGTTAGCAGTCAGATGGCATTCTTACAGTTAGATCACACTTTTGCTGATCTTCGCGGTTCAATAGAGGAGGGTAATGGTTGGCGGGTAGCCTGGATACAGCGTCAAGAACTTGCGCCATCACCACTGTACCGTACTTTGCAAGTCCGCCCGGCGCCACGTGCGCAATTGGTCGAGGTTTTGTTGCCGTGGCGTCCCTATTTGCAAAGTTGTGCTTTGATAGCTAAAGAAAAAGAGCTGCCGATGCTGAGCCGTCAGTTGTTGGCTGCCGGTGTTAGTCGGATATGTCAGGCCGGAACTATGCATGATGGCTATGAAGGTGAACCCCATGATGGTGTTTATGCATTGACTCGGTTGGCGCGACGTGTCTCAGTCAGCTTGAAAGCGGAACAACTGCCGGGCCATGTCTCATTGGATAAATTGTCGGCCAATCCGCCGGAACTGGCAGGGATTCCGGTGATGGATAAAGCAAAGTTTCAGAGTGGCGGCACGACGGCGAAAGCACAGGTGTTTTTCCGTAGCGGCGGCAGTAGCGGCGAGCCAAAACTGGCGGGTTTCAGCCATCGAGATTATCACAGCCAAATGCAGTCTTCGGCAGATGGCCTGTTTGCTGCTGGTCTGGACCCAGCACGAGACCGGGTAATGAATTTGCTGTATGGCGGTAATTTGTATGGCGGTCTGATGAGTTTCTTCACTATTCTGGATAAATTATCTGTGCCCCATTACCCGATGGGCGGCCCAATAGACGATGATTTTAGCCAAATCAGGCACTTTATTATCACTCAAGGGGTCAATACGCTGGTCGGGATGCCGAGCACTATACACCGATTGTTTGAATGTGAAGAGGCTGCGTTGCGTGCCTATGGCGGGGTACGTAAAATTTTTACTGGTGGTGAACATATTAACGAAGAGCGACGTCAGTTTCTGTCCAGTTTTGGTGTAGAGGTGATTCGTTCGGCAATTTACGGTTCCGTGGATGCAGGCCCGTTAGGTCATGCTTGCGCCTGTTGTCACGAGGGCGAATTCCATCTGTTATCTGATATTCAGTGGCTGGAGATCTTGGCTCTTGATAGTGATCAGCCTGTTCCGGCAGGGGAAAGCGGTCGGCTGGTGTTTACCCCTCTGGAAAGGGAAGGGCAGGTGGTCCAGCGTTACGATGTAGGTGACTTGGGTTATTGGCTTCCCGCTCTCTGTGACTGCGGATTACCAACGCCGCGGTTTAAATTGGAAGGTCGTCATGGTGCGTTGCTGCGGGTGGGATCTATTTTTGTGAACCCAACGGCATTGTCAGCCGAGCTGGCGTTTCCGGTGCAGTGGCTGGTGGGAAACAACGCCGATGGTGGTGATTATATCCATGTGTTAGCCGATGGGGATGTTGACCAGGTGCGTACACATTTGTTGCAACATAAGATGCTGAACCAGGTTGTCAGTGGTGGATTGCTTCAATTGGAAGTTATTCCGACGCCGATGGGGCAGTTCCGTCGTCACCCGCAAAGTGGCAAAACGCCGCTGGTGCTGGATAGCCGATTCTGAGACCAATAATACTACTTTTTGGGTAAATCATGACACTATCATTACACGATCTGGTTGAATACGTCCGCAATCATTCCCCCTTTTTTAGGGATCTTTACCGTGATCTGCCTCGATCTGGCTGGGAGCTAATTGATCTGCCGTTGATCAATCCTGCTGATTATTGGCAACAATCGCAATCGCTGGAGAACTGGCCGGTGTTAACCGGCCCTGTCAACGGCGGTCATGTTTTTAAGACCGGTGGTTCAACCAGTGACGGCAGGTTGTCGGTGTTCAGTTGTAGTGAATGGCGCGCTTTTATACGCGCATTTGGTCAAGGGATTGCACAACAATTACAACCTGGCGACCGCTTTGCTAATCTGTTTTTTTCTGGTGATTTGTACACCGGTTTGCTGTTTATTCACGGTGCCTTGTCCTATTCACCGGTGCCGGTGGTGGAGTATCCGTTTACCAGCTCCGTTGATGATCGGATACTGACCGACGCTATTATTAACTTGAATATTAATGTCTTGGCTGGGATGCCGGTGCAATTGCTGCGTTTTGCCAGTGCCTTGCAGCAGCGCGGCCAGTCTATGCCGGGCGTTGAGCGCCTGTTGTACGGTGGCGAAAGCCTGTTTCCAGAGCAATTGACACTGTTGAATCAGGTATTTCCTAATGCGCGTATTGGTTCAGTGGGTTGCGCTAGCGTTGACGCAGGTCTCATTGGGGCGGCGTCTCCTGATTGTTGTTATGGCGAACATCGGGTTTTTGATACGGAAACCATTATTGAAATTGTTGACGAAGCCAATGGTCAGCCGATTACGGAGCCTGGCCAAAATGGCCTATTAGTTGTCACCAACCTGCAACGACGCCTGATGCCGATTATCCGTTACCCTACCGGAGATATGGCTTGTTGGTGTGAAGCGCTGGGGCAGCCGCGACGCAAATTCGCTTTGCAGGGGCGGGCAGGAAGCGCTCACCGAATTCGAGTTGGTTCACTATCCATTTTTCCTGACCATATTGCGCGTTTACTGCGACAGCAAGCGGGTGTACTCGCTTGGCAGTTATTGCTGAGCCGTCAGAACGGCATGGATAACATACAACTCTTGTTAGCCGGAAATTCATCACTGATGCCATCGGCAACATCAATGCGTCAAGCATTGCTGGCGGACCAACCCGCTATGGCAAAGTTATGTGATCAGGGCTTCCTGCATGTGGAGGTCACTTACTGCGCCTTGGAAAATATGGTCACTCATCCTCGATCCGGTAAGTTGGTGCGGGTGGTTGATAATCGTGGTTATAGTGCTGAAGAGAAGGCGGCATGAGCATAAATCCAGTAATGCCATTCATTCGATTATTCCGGGAAGGGGATTCTACCGGTGTTAGTGCGTTATTTCGGGCTGTTTATGGTGAAGATTATGTCTACCCGGAAGTCTATTTACCCACGATGCTTGGCCGCTATAACGCGGCTAAACAGTGGTATTCTGCCGTTGCGGTACAGGGTGGGCGAGTATTAGGGCATGCGGCGCTGTGGCGGGATGAACAGTGTCCATTAAGCGCTGAACTGGCGTTGATCGCGGTACACCCGCAGGCGCGTGGGCAAGGGATTGCTACCGCACTGGGCCGATATTTGTGTAATCAGGCTAAGAAAATGGGGTTAAGCATACTCACGATTAAACAGGTGTCGTCACATAACCACAGCCAACGTTTGGCCCAAAATTTGGGCTTTCACACGACGGGTTTACTGCCGGATTATGTAACGTCACCATTTGATCAGGCACGGCCGGAAAGCATTGTGCTGGGGTGTTTGCCTTTACAAAGTTGGCCGTTTCCAGAATTACATTGGCCTTCCGGTTGGCAAAGGTGGCTGACATCGGTGACTCAAGTGTTTGGTCAAGAGCCTCTGCAACCGGAGGAGCTGGCTGATGCGGATATCCGCATAACCAATCATGGACGTCGGTTGGAAGTGTGGATAGAAAAGCAGACAACCGAGCGGGTAAAAGAGGTGGCGGAGTTACCGGCACACAAACTGGTATATGTGAAACTGCCGGTAGGGGAAGGCACTCTCCAGGCGATGGAAATTTTGCAACAGGCGGGATTTGCCTGTACAGGGTTTGTGCCCGGTCATCATCATCGTTGGGAGGCTTTACTGGTTCGCGGGCATAGTAGGAAAGAGTTAGCCTTAAATTGTCAGTTTGCTCGCAGTTTGCACCAACAAAGCATGTTTGCTTGTGCAAGCGCATAGTTTTCCTGCAATGCTCAGAGGCAATCTGGTAAAGCTCATCAAAGCCTGAATAGTTTTGTAGATTGTTGACAAAGTGTTGGTCTTTCGGTCAGCACTTTGAACGGTTAATGATTAACAATTGACCGTGGCTTGCAAAAATCTGTTGTGTATTTCTGCTAACTCGTCACTGTTTCTTAAATTTATTCATGAAACTCACTTTTGTTTAATTTTTGTAATAAAATTGTTAAAAAACATAGTGAATTACCAGTATCAATCGACATTATTTCTCTAATTTTCAGAATATTCCTATATACTTCTAAGTGAAATTCATTGCACTATTGATTACTTATTAATCCATAAGTGACAAAAGCATGATGATGATTTCAGTTAGATTCACTCTTCATGTTGTAAATCATTGGAGAAGTGAATAAATGGCAATAGGGTATTTCCTGCTCGTTGGTGATAAAACAACCTGTGGCGGACAGATTATCACCGGTGATCACACCATGACATTTAATGGGCGAGCAACCGCTCGTGAAGGGGATACAGTTACCTGTGGCAAACATCCCGGTACTTACACGATTGTCGGTGGTGTATCCGATGTGTTTGACATGGGGCGCAAGCTGGCTGGCACATTGGACAGTGTGAGTACTTGCCCCTGTCGGGCTAGGTTTATCAATTCCGAGATGGACAGCTATGAGAAGCAGGATAAGGCTGCTGACCGGGTTGCCGCTCCCACAAATATGGTGCAACAGCACTTCTCTTCTCCGGTAAAGGATGTGGGAAGCCCGCCCGCAACGCAGGCGCCTCCGCCGCCGATACCGGTGTTTACAAAGTCCTGCCAGCGGGGTAAAGGTTGTACCGATGCCGGAACCGAGCCTGAACCGGCGAATAACTTTGGCAGAATGGCGATATATCAGGTGCCGTCATCTCCCACTCCGGTGACGCCGCAAAAACCAGAACCGCCGCCACAAGAGAAGAAACACCCGCCAGAACCAGATAAGCCGCAGGATAAAAAATTACCGTGGTATAAGCGGTGGTTCCGTGGTGGTGAAGATAAAGCCGAAGCGGCTGCTACCGCCGTGGCCGCCACTGCCCGCAGCGCGGTAGCGGAAGGGGAAACGCTGGTAATGCGTTACATTGGCGGCGGCGCTATTAGTGCAGGACGTTGGCTGGCGGCACCGAATCCGGTGACAGTTGGATTAATGGGGCTGTTTTATTCACCGTCGTTGAATCAGGGGGAAGAGGATTACTTAGATCCGTATCGCCTGAGACAGATAGCGGAACAGTATGGAAAAGCACCAACTCGTGTACGTTT
>NZ_JFGV01000035.1:0-53494 GCF_000612035.1 Photorhabdus aegyptia
CATGAAACACACTTCAAACAAGAGAAAAAATCCGGTCTGATGGGCACTGGTGGCGTGGGCTTTACGATGGGCAGTTCAAAACTCAAACAGTCCAGCGACAGCAATGCCACCCCGAAAAAAGGCAGTACCGTGGCAACAGTGACGGCCATGTCACACTGTGCGCCGGGGAACAGGCTGCCCTGTATGGCAGCGATATTATCGCCGGCAAAGATATTAATATTGAAGTTAAAAAAGTCACTATCACGGCCACGAAAAACAACCATACCGAACTGAGCAAAACCGAGCAAAAATAGTCAGGTCTGACGCTGGCGTTGCCCGGTACGGTAGGCAGCGCTATTAACATGACCGTGCAAACAGCCAATGAAGCCAAAGATACCCAGGACAGCCGATTGCAGACACTGAAAATACGCTAAATAACCTGATATGAAGCTAAAATAGAGTTTGTCTTCCATCAACTCTTGTTGACTGATCTCTCACGAAAGGAAAAGGATTCTCATTTCACCGATATATATCACTCGTTATATACCCAATGGATTTCAAGATGGATCGCGACGGCAAGGGAGCGAATCCCCGGGAGCATAGAGAACTATGTGACCGGGGTGAGTAAGTGCAGCCAACTAAAGAGGCAACTTGAAAGATGACGGGTATACATCTGGCAGGATACCCTGAATTTAGGAAACTGCCAGATGAGCTGGTGTTTAATAGCAGAATCATCCTATACGAAAAGCAGATGGATCTAGTTGAAATTCTTTGTCAATTTCCAACTTTTTTAATATAGCGGGAAGAACCTGGTGAATCGTACGCATGCCAACCAGAAGTTCGTTCATATAAATGTCTGGATGGATACGTGAAGAATTAAGCCCTAAACTTTCTGCTTCGGCTTCGAGACCAAAATCGTCACCAGAATCATAAATTAACGCGAGCAGTTCTGCCCTGAGAGGAACACCAGCCCGAAACTCTTTATCTTTAACAATATTTATCCATTCTTCATAATATTTAATAACATTATATTTAAATTCTTTGTGTCCAAGAGCCAGTTTTGTATCAACCTCAATTTTACAGGCAGCCAGAGCAACCAAGCAGGACTCAATGTTTCCTGCATCTGTTTCAAATAAATCTAACTCTTCATCATAGATGAGATCAGAAATATAAGCAGCGTAGAAGCCATAAACATTATTAAGTGCATTGAAGGTTTTGTAGATGATATTAGCGTAATTATCCTTTTCTACTGCATCCCAGAATTCTTCATCTTCATCAACGTCCAGCTCTTCAGGGAATGACTTCGGCAGCTTTATCCCCATGTCTGTAAGTACGCTGGAAACTTTTAAACATAAGATCCATCTCGTCCTGCAAGGGGTAAGTAATATACCCAGTCTCTGCATTCTCATGAGCCATTCCAGCAAGACAGTATATGAGTTTTTGCCATTTAACAGCGTCTTCATAAGAACCCGCCCAGAGAATAAATTCAGGGTCCAGTTCACCTATCATTGCTACACCTCGGAGTTTTTTTTCCATATCCAGAGACATATGCTCACCCTTTTTCCATTTAGTGATCTGGGTGGGAGACACGCCAAGTTTGGGCTGAATTAAGGCGTCCTTTAGGACGTGGTAGATATCAATGCCCCCAAAGAGCATTCATTGGTACTGCAAATGTGTTCGGTATGTGGCTAATTGGCAGGCAATTGTTAGCTATGCTCTCGTCTAAATGCTGGTTTGTACAGCGTCTATTTGCTGGCTACTACATCGTCCAAATGCTGGTTTTGATAGCGTCTATTTGTTGGTTTCATTCCGTCATTTGTCGATTTCTGACGTTCTTACACATCGGTCAAAACTCTTCCCTTGGGCTTAAAGGCACGACTGTAACGAAAAACTAGGGTAATTGGAGGAATAAATCTAACAATATCAGACGGTAGAAGAATCGACGCCAGCGGACTTAAAAAGCTTACTGTAAAACTGTATTGGTGGGGAAGCCCCAATCTTGCATTCGCAAAACAGGGGCTTAATATCTTTCGCCTTACTGTCGGGGAACTGAGCACCATGACAAGATAGGAGAAGAACCGTCGACTAGCTACGCTTTGGAAGCTAATTCACAAGTAATGTTTAGCCACCAAGAATTTATTTGGATTTTATCACCTAAACGGCTTCCCCATTTTTATCGAAAAAGCATTCATGATTGAAATAACCGTTGCACATAAACTGGGCAGCAGTTGCGTAATAAAACCAAGAATAGTTCCGTTGTTTACCATGAAATGATGATGAGCCTCTCCTCCCATAGCAATTTGCATAAAGACAGAGTTTGTCAGGTAAGCATAAACCAAACCGCAAATCCCTGTAACCAACAGAAAGCTTATAAGCGTTGCAATCACCGACCCCACCCTCTGAGGTAATCTTCCCCTGATTGAATTGATGGTGAGCGCGGTCAGGCAACCCGGAGCAAAACCCCATCCCAAAAGATACCAAATAATCATTAACCCCTTCAGCGGGATGCTATGTGCCATCTCCAGAATATCAGCGCGCCACAATATAAGATTCAAACATGCAGCTAATACAGCCAGAAATACGGAAACGGCGAAACTATTAGGCAAAGTTAATTTCTTATCCACTAAAAAACCTTGAGACGAGCAAGGAATCTCGCACCTGTTACAGAATTAAGAAGAAAGCTGCCCAAAATGCCAGCAATGAGTGCAGCAGTGTATCCTTTAATCAGGAATAGCAACGGCATTTCTATTGAACCCCAATAATTCAGCCCCACGTTGTGGTCCAAGCCCCAACAAAGTGTTTGGCAAACACTGAATAACAGAGTGCTACTTACTGCGGTCATGATATAAGCGCCGGTACTTCCAGGCGCGAAACGTGCTGATACCAAGTAAGTCAACCCCCCAACGGCGGCCCCCATGCCAATACCACATAAACCAAGCGCCCATACGAGACGCCATACCAAAGGGCCATTATCGGGAAACAAAATAAGCCCCATTAAAAGAAATCCAGCCTCTGCGATAAAGCCCAAAGAAATAAATAGCTTAATCGTGCGTATAGCTCGTTTCTCACCTTCTGCCACCACATATTGCGGATCTAGTTCATTCACGATTCGAGTAGACATTTTTCATCTCCTGAATAGGTGTGTTAAATATCCGATGATGCCATTCAGTTTTATCTCTCCGAAGCAGACTACACACGCTGATGAATTGTATAAACAGAGTCGAACGTTATAGCAGAATGCTGTCAGAGCGAAAAAAATACTTTATAAAATATTTCGAAAAACGATTTTGGGTGTATTACTGATAATTCTTAATTATATAAATTATCAATCAATAATACCCAAGCAATAGATGAATAAAATTATTTAACAATGCAATCACATAAAAAAGTGATGTAATCACTATGGTATGAGGATGAAAATCTGTCAATGTGAAACAAGAAATTAATAAGACAACCCTGCATATGGGCTTTTTAATATTTTGATATTTCTTCTATTCCGCTTGAAAAAATATTCATAGCTTAATTAATGGGTTGCAACTTATTTTCCCTACCTGAAATATCGCAAAAACACAATAAATAGGCTCTAATATTGAGATTTGTAATAATATGAATATTCAAGCACGACACTATTTTAATTTTATAATTTGACAATAACTCTATACTTGGTTATTAATTTAATTAAGCAACTAACAAGGAAATTGTTTAATTATCTATATTTGGCTTCTATATAATCCATATCTATCAGGAGATATTTCATTACCATGAATAAGTCCGAGCAAAAATTTAATATCAACGAAAGTGTCATAAACGTAGATGGAAAAGAGGTAAAGTTCTTCATATCCCAACCTCTCGATCCAATTAAGAATAACGCCAAGAGAAATCCTATCGTCTTGGTACATGGCACTGGCGGCAGTACAGAGATACATTTCGGTTATCTCTTTCAACTGCTTGCCACGGAAAATCGAGTTATATCCCTAGATTTTTCTCAACCGGTAAAAGCAAACGAAACGCTTACCCTTGAACATCTTGAAAAACAGGTCGAAGCTGTTATTGAAGCAGCAGCGTTAGGAGAACCTGTCACACTAATAGGTTACTCGTTGGGAGCTGTCGTTACTGCTTCTGTTGCCGCTAAGCGTCAGGATTTGGTTTGTAATTTGGTTCTGATCGCAGGATGGATGAAAACAGATTTACAGATAGAACGATTTTTATCTGTCTGGCGTCAGTTATATGAGATCCAATCACCAGCTATTGCAGACTTTGTGATGTTTTGCGCTTTCAGCTCTCCCAATCATGTAAATATGCTTCCAGATCAGTTTGCAATCAGCTTCGACAATGCCATACCAGGGGAATTTGAAGCGTTACAAATGGACCTTAATGGCCGGGTCGATATCACTCAAATTGTTCCTACGATAAAAGCTACCACACTGATTATTGGCTGTACGCATGATCAAATGACGCCCATCCGCCACAGCAAAGCTCTGTTTGGCGCAATTCAGGATGCACGCTTTACAGAGATAGAGTGTGGACATGCGGTCGTTTATGAGCGTCCTGCGCAGTTAATGCAGGTTATTGACCAATTCTGCGCGAACCCTTCGTTTTATCCTGCTGGAACCATAATCCCTTCAGACCTGCCATAATCCCTTTGATTTTCTGGAGAGCTATAGCAGGCATTGCTTTATCAAGGATTATGGGGAACTTTTAGCGGTCAAGTTGACACTCAGTAATTTTGAAACGGCAAAGGGTTTGTCTCTCAAATTCAAACCTCTTGCCGATGCCAATAATTACAATGACTTTAGAACGGTTTAGTCGGTAAATACTTCCCATCCAGCGTAATTACAGCACGTGAACCGCCATTAGGATCATCGACCTTTTTGATATCAAGTTTAAAGTCAATCGCACTGATAATGCCATCACCAAACTTCTCGTGGACAAGCGCCTTAAGCGTTGAACCGTAAACTTGCACCATTTCATAGAATCGGTAAATAGTCGGATCTGTCGGTACACCTCCGGGGATACTACCGCGTACAGGGATAGTTTGCAGCAGAAGGAAGGCATCTTCGTCCAGTTCAAGTCGGTCAACCACAATCCTCGCAGCATCAGCGGGCAAAGGATGTTGGCCGAGCAGTGCAGCAGTGACGAATGCAAGGCTCAGACCGGTACCTTGTGCAATATCCTCAAACGTCAAATTTTTGTGTGTTTTGGCGTCGATGATAGCATCGGTCAGGGCCTGACGGGGAGTTTGGGAGTATTGAGATTGTGTCATAATGATTCCTTTGGATTAATAAGCTATTTAAATGCCGTGGTGAAACACGGATTGCGTTGCAGAAACATGCGGATAGTCCGCAAGCGAAACAAATTGGCCGACCAAGCCGTCTAGAGCATCGATCGAACCAGCCTCTATGTCGTAAATCCAGCCGTGTAGATTCAAATGCCCCTGTTCCAGTCCGAGTGCCACGGACGGATGGGTTTTGATATTAGCAATTTGAGCGATTACGTTTTCACGCACCATCGAATCAATTTGAGCAGTCTCGTTAACGTGCGCACGTGCCTGATTAATCGCTTTGGCACAATCCGCATAGCGTAACCAGTTTGTAATCGCGGGCAGGTGATCCATACATTTACAGCTTGCAATCGTGGTCATGGCACCACAATCTGAATGTCCGCAGATCACAATGTCGGTGACTCCAAGCACAGCAACCGCATACTCAACAGTAGCGGAAACACCGCCAGATTCTGCACCGTACGACGGAACGATGTTACCCGCATTGCGTATCACGAACAGATCACCTGGCTCACTCTGAGTCAAAAGCTCTGGAACCACACGGCTGTCGGAGCACGCAATAAACAAAGTACGCGGATTTTGGCTGGTGGCAAGCCGCTTGAAAAGCTCGCAACGCTTTGGAAATACCTCGCGCTGGAATTGTAAAAAGCCTTCAATAATATCCTGCATGTCTTCACTCCATCGTGATCGATAAGAAAGCGGATGGATAAAGAATGAACGAGTTTATCTATAGCGTCAAAGATCGGATTACTATCATCGCTATAGTATTTTCCAATAGTTCATTGCTGTTCTGCGGCGACGTATTTGTTAATAATCCAGTAGTCACCTCTTTTTGTTTCAAGCACTAGCGTACAGAACAACAAACCAGCGTTGACATGTTCAAGAAGCCCTTATAGTCTTCACTCCATCGTGGCCGATAAGACAGCTAACAGGTGAAGAATGAACGAATTTTTCTATAGTCTCAAAGCTCAGGATGTCATTACTTCCATATTATTTTCAAATAGTTAATTGATATGCTGCTGCGACATATTCGTTATCTGCTGGCAGTTGCCGAACATCAGAACTTCACACGCGCGGCAGAAGAACTTCACATCTCACAACCAACCTTATCGCAACAAATCAGACAACTTGAAGAGTCACTGCATGTGCAACTGTTCGATCGCTCTGGAAGGAGTGTGCGACTCACTGACGCTGGCGAGGTATACACAAGTTACGCCCGTCGTGCATTGCAGGATCTGGATGCTGGTCAGCGTGCGATTCATGATGTACAGGATTTAAGCCGTGGGTTGCTCAGGCTAGCTATGACACCCACCTTCACCACTTACTTCATCGGCCATTGGGTAGAGCGTTTCAATGCACTCTATCCAGAAATTGCTTTGAATATCAAGGAAATGACGCAAGATCAAATAGAAGTCTCTTTAGCGGAGAATCAACTCGATCTCGGTATCGCGTTCTCAGACGTACGCTCCCCCGACATTGATAGCGAACCATTGTTCATCGAAACACTCAGCCTGATCGTTGGTCAATCGCATCGATTTATTGGTCAACAAACATCATTGACGGCGAAAATGTTGGAACATGAAGGGCTAGCGCTACTAAGTAAAGACTTTGCAACGCGAAGCCATATTGATTTGTACTTCCAGAAACAGGGGATCACCCCACGCATTGCAATTGAGGCCAACTCAATCAGTGCAATCGTAGAAATTGTCCGTCGAGGGCGACTCGCAACTCTGTTACCTGATGTCATAGCCCACGAACAGACCGGGCTCTATTCCATTGCAATTCGACCTACGTTACCGCAACGCAATGCAGTACTGTTGTGGCGCCGTGGTGCATATCGAAGCGCGGCAAGCCAAGCGTTTGCCAATCTGATCACACACCATTTCGATGTACACCAAGAAAGTGACGATTTCTGATAAATAGAAAACACATCGCGTCTGGCGGCTTCCCTTCCGTATTAGGACAGCCAATTCGTAAGCTTGTTTCTAATGTAATCAGATGAAAGGCGCTCCTGCTCTAAACGTGAAGATTGGAACCGGCCAGAAATGAGATCATTAAACAACTTTGCTTCATCCTCATTTAGCAATGTAGGATTAGATTCAACTGGATTTGGTTCAGGAACCATTCTATCTTCATGAGCTTTAACAGTTTTAACATCCATCATCAGAGGCTCAATATCCATAAACTTGTTTCTGGCATCACTGAGAATAGATAAACCCCAAGTATCAATATCTCCCCAATACCCTACACGCTTACCTTTCAACCAAGCTGCATCCATCCAAGCAATGTTTTTCCCCCCGCCGATCACCGCTATCGTGTCAGACATTTCGGGTAATGCTAAACCAGACTGTAAGTTTTCAACTATTAATATATTCGATGCCGGAAGTTCATGCCTTCTAAGTAATTCGCTAGGTATTTGTAGTATCGGCATTCCCCCAAGCGCAACAGTTGCAGCACGGCAAAGCGGCCTGATAGTTAACCAGCCTTTAGGATTTATTGAACATCCCAACCAAGCGATAAGACCACCTGATACCGAAACAGCTCCCTTGTGAATGATATCGGCCAGCTCTTCGATCAGGATTTGGTGGTTCTCAAGAAACTTAGTATCAATCCCAATGAGTGGCAGTGCTCTTAAATATTGTCCTTCGCCTAAGCCCTGCTTTAATTGTGGTAGCAATTTTGCTAATAATTCCGCATCTCTCAACGAGAGTTTTTCCACAATATCTATACATTTCACCAATGCAGGATAGAGATCTTTATCAATCCGCAAAAATGGCTTCATATTTCTTTCCCATACCTTACTTCGGGAAAGGGCATCATTCCCTAAAAATTGAATCAAATGTTGCATCGATTCAATGACAACAAAAGTTGGAATGCGTTGTTCAGATAATTCCCTGAAATTCTTAGAAGACCACTCCACAACATCTTGATAGGGAAATGATCTCCACTCATCAATAAACCGTTGAAAATGAGCGATATCTAATATGGCAGAATTCCCTTTGGGTGGTTTTAATCCAACGCGAATAGGAAATGCCCTGTTGCCCAGTAGCCGGTCTTTTAGTGAGGAACGGTTATCCCACTCACGCTGCCTAATGATGCTCTTAACTTGCGCTGGCAATAACCCCCAACGCACCTCATACTGCCCTTTTTTCATGTCAACTTCTCAAACTCGATCCCCAGATCAGCAGCCTCATCAGACAACTTTTTCTCCTTCTCTTCGCCCATTCTCCGGTCAATCTCTTCCCAAGTCACTTCACATAAATGGCTGTCATGGTTTTCCTGGTCTCTTTCCGCAATGAGTAGTGAGCGAGCCGATTCTCTTGCCAGATTCAAGTTCTTATAAGGCGTGATCAAATTAACGTGAATGTGGAGCTCTCGAAATACTCGGAGCACCCGCCGACTTACTGTTTCAGCCGTATTTGAGAATGCTTCGTCCAAGAAAACAGTACAGTAAACCGGTCGATCATAACCATCTGGCGTCAAAACATAGGCCAAACTTGCCGCGACAATAGTCGCCGCAAATGACTCTTTCTCTCCACCTGACTTTCCACTGGATGATTCCAATACATCACGAATCTCACCGGTATTACTATCCAACTCTTCGGCATAAAATGACATCTGATAACGAGGATCAAGCAACCTTAAGCTTTCCAATGTATTTGAGGAACCTGGCGCACTTGCTTTCCCAAGTATTTCAACTACTTTAGCCAATTGACGGAACCGCGCTTCATGGTCATCACTGGTTACCTGACTAAGCACCTTACGCAAATGCTGTTCAAACTCATTAACATGCGGGAATTTCTCTCTCTTTGAACCTAGCTTTAAGTGTGTCCCTGATCGAAACTCGGTACGCTTGAGGACCCGGTTAATGATATCAATCCGCTCAAGGATATCTTCCCGTTCAGATTCAAGCTTAGTTTTAATCCGCGCTAGCGACTGCGTTGCATGCTTATTCAAACGTTCAATAAACTGTTCCACAAGGTTGGGAAGCCCTTCTTCTTCCAGTTGTCGTAAATGATTAAGATAATCAGGCAGGCTGCCAATATTACTTTGCCAATCAACCGTGAAGACTTGCCATTTATCGTTAGACCTGAATGAGACCATAATGCTGATGGCTGACCTTTCCGCCCTGTCTTTACTGTTTCGGCTAATATCTAACAAACGCTCCAAATCTTCTTCAACCTTGGACACCAATTCAGACATCTGGCTTAAATCGTTTGTACTAAGCACTCCAACCCGAAGAGCAAGTAATTGTCTGGCTGAATCAGGTAATCCTTTTGATGCTTTTGCCTGCGCTTTGCTCCATTCCTCTTTTGCATTTTTCAGCGTATTTTTAACGCCGCCAGAATCAGAATTGAGCTGATTTAATACCGATTGGATTTGAACTAACTGCTCTTTAGCCGATTCCCAACGCTCTCTGGCCTTATCAAGATCACCACCTGACTGCTCCAATACCTTAAGGTCAGCCTGCAAATCCGAAAGCTTTTCATGCCAATAAGGAGCGTTGATATCATCCCAACAGTAACTTTGGATCTTCTCCCAGAGTATTTTACGATCAGAAACAGTATTCAAATCTTGGCGGGCCTGACTCACCTTTTTCTCGGTTTCCGCCAATTGCAGAGTTAACTCTTTTTTATCGTTATTAAGAATGGCTAAACGTGATTTGTTTGAAAAACCCAAGCACCAGCGTCTTCTGTCATCTATTCGGTGTTGATCTTTTTTCTCAAAGCGCCCCTTATCCATGTGCATTAACCCCTGTTGTGTCATCGAAAACGGGGTCTTATCCAATTCTTCCGTATTCGAGACACATTGCAGGTCAAATCGCTGCAAATAATGCTTGAGCCACTCTTGATAAGGGTGAGTACGCCATACCAGTTTCTTTAAATAGCCATTAGGCTTAAACTCCGCCGAATGACCCCGGTTAATCGCAGAATCATTCACAACTTGAACACGGACATGTAAACCTGTATGCCGGACGTTTAACCAGCGAGTCACCATCGAATAACAATGATGTGGCACAGCAAGCGTTGTTCGTAACCCGCCTAACGCCCTCTCTATCGCGCCTTGCCAGATTTTTTCACTATCTTCGACGTCGATAAGCTCACCAATAAATACGCATTGGTCTTTACTTAATTCTAAGGAATTAACCAGTTCATCCCGCAGTTGCTGATATTTCACATCGATATTGGAATCCGGCCTTGCCTCGATTTCCCGGATTTCCTGAGAGATATCATGGATATTGGCTTGTAGCTCACTGAATTTAGCACTGATGGCGGCAAACTTGTCCTGATACTCTTCCTCGTCTCGTTGAATACTGGCAAGTCTGGCTGATGCCGCGGATTGATTTTTAAGAAATACAGCCTCCTCTAATACCGAAGGCAGAGACAGCTCATTAACATGAGTTTGATATTGCGATGAATTCCTAACCACCCGATTCAACTGAGTTTGGGTATGACCAATTTCCTTTCGAAGCGACTCTATTTTATCCCCACCAAACTGAAGGTATTCCTCATGCCTTCTCTCAACCAACTTATCCGCATCTGTTTTCTGCTCTTCCGCTTGCTTAATTTCAAAGAGTAGTGCTTCGAGTTCAGACTCAATATCGGCAATTTTTTCGCTCCACAGTTGCGCGAAGACTTCCCCAAAGTAAACCGGAAGACTATTTTTTTCGGCCGTTAATTCTTCAAATTCTCTCATCGTTTTTTCGATAATTGAGCTAAGTTCAGGTAACTTAGACAAGTGCATTTTTTGCGCTCTTGCATCCACTAATTGACTATGAATTGCCACCAAATCAGCAAACTCTTCCACGACCTTTTTAGCATCATCTTTAACTGTGCTCGGCTCAAGTACCAACTCACGAATCAACCCAGTTAAATCATCAATTTTTTTTAGACCTAACGCCCGCGACAACAATGCAGGCGCATTCTTATTGTCCATATACAAAAGCTTTCGGTACAACTCCTGATAATCAGAAAAATTATCATCACAGCACGTAATCGCCGGGTCATCACGCAGCCATTGCTTGAATGCCCGGGCATTACCATCGCCAAAAGCATTGAGCATTTCCTTAAGCGTCAGGTCTCTTTTGGCAACAACATAAACTCGCGTCACATCCGCCAGCACATTCGTCGATTTAGTAATCCAGAAAAGTGCCGCAAGCGTGATTTTTGAACCATCATCACCCTGATATAAAGCTCTAAGCCCGGTCACTACGCCAAACTCACGCTTACTTCTGACCCTCGTCCCCGCTCCGTCATGGGCAGATCCAAAACTTCCCCGCATATAGGAAAGTAAAGTCCGGTCAGAACGATCACCCTGAGCCGCGGCCACATTAAAAGTTGCCTTTCCGGCAGGAAGCAGCAGAGCCATAAGGCCATCAATAAACGTCGATTTCCCGGCGCCATTATCTCCAGTGACCAGCGTTCCCATAGGATCGATCAACGCGGTATGCAAGCCATTAAATGACCCCCAGTTATAAACTGAGAGTTCAGCTAATCTGATTTGACCAACGTGAAATAATGAATTAGCCGAAAGAGTTTGATCAGTCATTTTCATCTCCTGTCTATTCCTCTTCATCTTGATAATCAACAGCGTCGCCGCCATTTTTATTTAGCTCAATACCCTTCTCTCTCGCCATTTTCAGGTATTCATTAAGCATGCTTTCAAGAAATTCAGCGCTGACTACATAGCGGATCACCGGCGTAATCTCGAAGCGATCTTCGCTTCCCCGGACCGAACTCAATATTTTTTTCGTCACCATTTTATCAAGAGCGCCCTTGAGTTTTCTCCGGTCAGATTTAGTACTGTTTGTCAGCGGTAAAAACGGCGTCAGATGGGATTCTATACGTTCAATATCAATGATAATCCTTTGTTCTCCCGATGTTTCCCGGTCTTGATAGTGTTTACGCAGCACTAACAGCAACAATGTATCGTATAAAGAGAGCGTCCTTCGGCTAATCAGAGAGACAACCTCGTCATCATCTATACCCAATGATTCAGTATCTTCCTCATTTTGAAAGCCAGCTATAAAGGCAACACCTGCTTTTTCATCCAAAACTAACTTCAAATAGACTTCTGATAGATGTTTGCGTACAGCAGATTGGTATCGACAAAGTAATTCAAACAGTTTAGCTTTCTGCGAAGACAAAATAACGCCCTGACGCAATAAGCTAACCAGTACCCGACGCGCATCAGGCGGCATATCACTGTTTGAGTTCTCAGCCTGCTCACTGACTAATACATTATCAACGTCACAGGATGGGCTTTGATTGACAACCGAAAAAGCAACATCAGATTCAACGCCGGCTGTATCTGTAAGCGGGTTATACTCTGATTGCGTATGGTGTTTTATCAACTGATCGAAGAACCCTGTTTTCTGTTCTTCTTGAGGATCAGAATTAGACTTCCCAAGGGTAGCGAGGATGCCATTATCTTTATTCAACTTCTTACCTTTGTGCATTTCAACCCTCACTATATAAATCTACAGCCACTTTCTCTTCACCATTTAAAGAACCAATTCATCCAAACTGTCAGGAAACAGGTCGGCACTCAACAGAAAAGTAGGTATAGACGCCCGCAAGCGAACTCCCCGTTTATCGCTGATTTCAATTGATTCTTTTCCTTCCAATGATGCAGCCCCGACAGATTTCGCCACCCGCAAATAGGCAACTAACTCCTCCAACCCTGAATTAAGTGGGTGATAATTTGCAACAGATGCAATCGTCATTGGGCCAAACTCTTTTAACGTTGCTAATGTTCTCTCAGCGATTAATCGAATTTGAACAACATCAAGACAATCCAGCATCTGCATACTCGGTTCTCGAGAGTTGATCTGTTCTTCAGCACCTGAAGTATCTAGTTTTTCATCAGGTGATTTAAGCAGCATGCTTTCAGGAGAGCTAATACTTGCCGCGCCAACAGGCAGTGACAGAGTTGTCGCCGTTTGCAAGTCATAACCTGAGTTCCTCAATTCAACGGCGAGTCGTTCCAATTGACCAAGCAATCTATCAACAGCACGATTTTCTTGAGCAGTGCCACTCTCTATATAAGCACGCAAACTCTCTTCCGTTCTTCGCCTGATTTGAAAAACTCTGTCACTCTCGCGGCTCAGTTCCCTCATGAGCTGATTTAAAAACTGTCGTTGCTGGGTAGTCAAATGTTCTGCTGCGGGACGATTTAAAATGCTTCGAAGTTGATCCCGCAGTTCCATTGTTCTATTTTGATCACATAACAAATCAAAGAAACTTTCAAACGCACTACCCGCATCCGTTTTCGCCAATAGCGCTTCTTTTTCTAAAACAGAGAGAAGAACATCCCCTCTGGTGGAATCTCCTTCAATAATTTGAATGCGAATTTCCTGATCCAGTTGACGAATTTCATCTTCAACACGACGAAAATCACCCGTTAAAACAGAGGCCAATTGGTAGATCTCACGAATTCTCTCCCGCTGCTCAAGCTCGGTCAGTTCAAGCACCACGCCAGCTCTCAGGGCATCAATCTCTCTTTGGATTTCAGCTTTTCTATGTTCCAAAAGCGTGACACGCTCATCAATATTTGGGCTAATAGCCACCGCAAATTCTCTGACCGCTTCTTGAACAATTCGAAGATGAGACGCGGTGGTTCCTGTACTGCGTTCATCAAGCCCCTGACTAAAACGAAGTGCAACTTCACTGGCATCCGTTTTGGTTAACATGTCGTCCATCTCACGCAACCAGCCTTCCCGAATCCATTTATTAAGATACGTACCCGCTCCCGTTTCAGTTTCCCAAAGACCAAGTTCACGACAGCGTACCAGTTCTGCATCAAGTGACACACGGGCACGACTAAAAGGGACTTCACTCTCCTCAGAAAACAACTCCCCCAGAAACGCCAAAATTAAAGGGGAATTATCGGCTCTTAACAGTTTCCAGGCGGCACTTTCCTGAAATAGACGGCGATACTTTGCCTGTAACCCTTGGAAATTCAACTCGCCTCCCTCTGTGTGGTAACAAGTAAAAAGCTACCACCAAGAATTTTGTATAATTTACAATCGAATAAAAACCATATCATCACATTTTTTTATTATGTCAACACAAATTACTGACTTTTATAACTATTAAGCGCTGTGACCAATGGGAAAATTAAGCTTATAAAGCCACCTATTTTGTGAAGAGTAGCAGCAAGACGATAACGAAAAACAAAGAGTGATAATGTAGGAATATAATAAGGAGATAAATAATGCCTCAATTATCATCAGCAAGGAAAGCGGCGGGAGGACCCTTTCAAGGTAAAAATGGGCGGTCTGGACAAACCGCCCCGATGCAAACAATGGAAAATTCCTATGCGTTACTTTCTACGGACAGGCAAACCAGTACCGCTAACACCATCCTGTGGCAGAACCAGCACCGCTACTGACCAAGCTGGTAACGTGACTGTGCCGTCTTTTGCTATTTTGATACCCGCCGCCAACGAAGCTCTGCCTAGCTCGCTCTGAATATCATTCAACTTCAACCCTCTGACGTTAAGATCTCTTACTGTGGCAGGATGTGGAGCCGCATTAATCATCACCACCAAGCCGTCAAATCGCGAATCACGGTCATCACCAGTAGTATTACCGTCATCTATGGTCATTACCAGCAACCCAAGCTGCTGATGCGGCCCAACGTTAAGGAAATCAACACGTTGTTTAACCGATGCGCCATCACCAAGCGTCATCAGTGGTGAAAATTGGCGCAAACGCAACAATTCCTGATAAAAAGCCGTCATCTGTAATAATTCAGTCCGGCCCGGTTTATCTACCATATTTTTCACTTTTTCAATCAATGCATAATTTTCGCCATCAACACGCTGATCCGGCATACCAACATCATAGTTATTATCCTGGTAGGTGTAGCTAACACGATTAAACCAATCACCGGAATTATAGGAATCGCGGGTAAAAGATTTTGAACGCAGTAGCTCCGATCCATGTTGAGCAAAAGCCAGCCCCTGCCCAAGGAATGTCGTGGCGAGAGATATTGCCTGCATACGAACTCGTGTCGCCAAATCTGCCTCACGCGCCGCTTTGTAGCTGATTATGTCCCACAACGTTTGGTTATCATGCTTAGAGACATAATTAATCACCTCAATTGGATCAGCGGCATAACCGGCTATAGCGCCTTTGTAGTTAATGTCTCTACCCGTTTTCACTGCCCCATCTTTATCGATCATCACAAAATCAGCCAAATTACCCGCCATACCGAGACGTACCAAATCCGCCAGATGACGCGCCTCATTAGCATCGAACCACGCCATTTCGTTAAGTAACGTTCCAGCGCCGTTGCCTACCCCCTGATTAATGCGAATGCTATCAGCGGAATCAAACGGCCCGCCACCCTGTACCGCATCTCGTAGCCGATCAGAGAAAGTACCCACCCCTGTGCCTTTAAGATTAATCTGTGAAGCAATCTCGAAGCGGTCCTCCTGCCCTGAGTTCCAACCTTCACCAAAAAAATAGACCGATGGGTTAATCGCACGTACTTTTGCCAGCGCCGATAAAATCTGAGCCTTCGGATGATAGCCCATTAAGTCAAATCGAAATGCGTCGATTTTATAGTCCTTAACCCAAGTCACCAATGAGTCTTCAATGAGCTTAGCGAACATGCGGTGTTCTGGCGCTGTATCGTGACAACAAGTGTTGGATTCAACATTACCACTGATTTCATTCAGGCGATGATAATACCAAGGAACTATCTTATCTAACACGGAAGACCTATCTGTAGGGCCAGCAGCATTGGTGTGGTTGTACGCCACATCCATAACCACATTCATCCCCAATTGTTGCTTGATGGCCTGAATCATGGCGCGAAACTCTTTTATACGTACCGAACCTTCCGCATCAGTGGCATAAGAGCCTTCCGGTACCGAGTAATGAAACGGATCGTAACCCCAGTTGTAGGAGTCGGTTTCCGCAATTATTGCATTTAACTCTTGTACCTGCGGGTTATTGGCACTGTCACCACGCTGTAACTCCTGCAATACTTCACCCACAGTCTGTGAGCTATTGTAATAATCAGCGAAACGGCTGCTCCTCACCTTTGGATTGACTTGGTACAAACGACTAAATGGATGGTTGAGATCCGCTACTTGGTTGCTAAATTCATTAATGGAAGCCACATCGAATACCGGCAATAGCTCCATATGAGTCACCCCTGCCTGACTCAATGCCTTAAGGTGTTTGAACATATCGCTGTTGTCAGCGGTGAGAGCCAGATACTTACCACGCCAGGTTTCTGGCACTGTGCTATCTGCAACGGAGAGATCACGGACATGAGCTTCATAGATGGTCATACGCGCAATATCCGCTGGTGTATTTTGCGAATGCGGCATAAGAACGCTATCCCAGTCTTGTGGTTTTAGCGCTTCGTCATCCAAGTTGATGACTTGGCTGTATTCCGAATTGGTGGACAAACTGTGGGAATAGGGATCGGTAACCTCGTAGTGCTCTACATTACGGGAATATGGATGGTATACCGTTAAAACATAGCGGTAATAAGCACCAACCAGCTCTTTATCACCTTGCCATGACCAGGAACCACTAGCAGGATTACGGTTCATTGCATGATTGGCAATGACCTGTTTATCTTTATCGTAGATAACCAACCCAACATGTTGAGCAGTAGGCGCCCACAGGCGGAAAGTAACACCTACATCGTTGATTAGCGCACCATATTCCAGTGTGTCAGCAACATTGGCAAAATGGTCGTCCAAAACACCAGCCGTTTGTACTTGAGTAGCTGATAACAACAAGCCCGCTTCATTGGTCGCCAACGCCACCAGATCACCGGTAAGTAACGTATCGACATCCGTATCCGCAGGCAAACGAAATGCGGTTAATTTCCTCAAGTGCGGAAATCTATCAGCCGTTTTCTGGCTCAAGGTGGTCGGTGTTAATGTCAGATAGCTATCGATGAAATTTCCTTCATCATTAGCTTCTACTTTGCCATTCCGGTTGTAATATAAGCGGACATGGGGTTTATCCGCTCCGCCCGACCACAACAAAGTCTGGTTATCGACCCAGTGTGCCGAAGCCTGAGAAACGCCAAACACGGAATTAAAGGCTGCCGCACGACTGCTATAGATTTGATGACTGCCGGGTATCACAGAGACGGTACGATTCTTGAAATCAGAGAAGGAGATTTTTAGGTCACTGTCGATCAATTTATTGTTGCTACCATCACGCACGATAAAATTGATACAACCCGCGTTCTTGGTTAACGGTATTACCCAGTAAGGCCCATAACTATCACTGCCAGCGGGAGTTGCACTGATATCGTCCCAGCTTAATGAAGGGGAAGCCAAGGCATCACAATTTTTATCGTTCCATAAGTAGAGGGTGTTGGTACTGTAGTCACGGTTTGTTGTTGGGCTTTGACTCAATTTAGCAATGTCCACCAAGTGGATCACTGCCTGAAAATTGCCGGCAACAGCAGCTTCACTGGGTACTTTATTAGGGATATGCGCCATCGGTTCCTCCGGGGATTCGGGTAAAGAACTATTGTTATCACAGCTTGCCAGTAGTAAAACAAATGTACTGCTTAATAGGGCCAGGTAAGCCCTTTTCCAGAAGTGAGCTACCATAATCAGACCTTTTTAATAGAAATAAATCGTCGCCGATATTATTGTTAATAAAATAGGAATGAAATATTAAATAATGTCTCAGATGAGTCAGCATCCTCCTAGTTTTGATACTAAGAGGGAGGAGGGATTAGGAGGAGATACTTTTTCGTGATATTGCGCACAATAATAATGTAATAATCTTTTATTACATAAACCTTGTGTGAGTTGATTTATATTATTCCATCAGATACAGATTAAAATGATGTCAAATATAGTCATTGTCATTTTTATATATTTTCACAAACTTTATTGTTTCTACAAAAAAGCATTTTTTTGATGCAGGATTATTAAGTCATTCCTTTCCTCCTAATCCTGCGTTTTTTCTTGCATTAGATATAAGTGTAACTTGTTACAGGGCCTACACCTGTGTAAAAACGTAAAGCTTGATCATTGCGAACAAAATAATAGCCTAAGAATATATTTAAATAAAGCTGAGGATAAAGTTGACCTATTAACCATAAACAAAATCAATGAGAGGCAATAACTTAATTCCAGTTATTGCCTCTATGCAAGAGCACGATAATTAAAGATACTAAAGCTAATTTCTATATTCCTAATATCAACACAACGAATATTGTCATCATAAGTAGAAATGGAGATTTAATTCATTATCGTTACCCCTGCAAATTTTATAAATCGTTATGATTAAGATAAATCTGATGAAATTTTTTGAATTGCATCAAGAGCACACTGTTGGTCTAAAGAACCACTCGGTGCGCCGCCAATACCAATTGCACCAATCACTTCATCACCAGATTTAACCGGAACACCACCACCAAGTAATAGGAAGCCTGGAATATCCCCTAAATATTGAGCACCAAGATTTGATTGCGCCGTTTTCATTACGTCCTCTGACGTTCTCTGGGTAGATAACGCGGTATAAGCTTTCATTTTGCTCGCCTCAACGGTATGCAACCCAGCTTTATCCATACGCTGAACCGCTTTCAAAACCCCACTTTTATCAATAACAGAAACTGCCACGTTATAATTATTCGATTTACAAGACTGAATTGCCTCAGAAGCTAATTTATTTGCTACCTCAAGGGTAATATTACGTTCAGTAATTAGTGATGAAGCAAAAGCAGATTGAGCGAATAAACCTGCTGCCAGAACAGTATAGAAAAGAGAATGTTTCATAGGTAAACCTCATTAAGTTTAAGTTGATGAATTATCCTGTTCTAACTTAATGAGGTTTATCGGCTATAGCTATTCGGCCAATTACTTATTCGACTCAGTAGAAATACTTAGTCATAAGATAATGACTTAAATAATTCATACTCTTTGACTAACTGCGGCAAAGAATGTATATCCAATTTATGAAATATATTGGCTCGATGAACCTCAATAGTACGTGGTGATAATGATAACTGTTGAGCAATTTGTTTGCTGGTTTTACCTTCTAAAATAATTTTCATCACTTCCTTTTCACGTTCAGATAATTGGCTAAATTTCGTTTTCAACTGCTCATATATCTGACGCTGCTTAAATACTTTCTGATGAAATAATAATGCACTTGAAACTGTTTCAATTAGTAAATCCGCATCAATAGGTTTGGTTAAAAACTCGAAAGCGCCATTTTTAAAAGCTCGACGACAAATATCAATATTTCCGTGTCCGGTCATGATAATGACCGGCAATGTACTATTGAGTTTCAATAGATCGGCCTGCAATGCCAATCCAGGTTTTCCCGGCATACGAATATCCAATAAAATACATCCCCGAAGCACTGCAATATTCTCGCTATTAATTTCATCAAGAAATTCTTGCGCGCCAGGAAATGAACTTACCTGCCAATTCATTGTTTCTAATAACATAGATAATGAATCACGGATCGCTTCATCATCATCAATAAGATAAATCACTGCCGCCATTATTTCTCCTTAAATTTATTAGTTGGTAGCCAAATAATAAAACGCGCTCCTCCTGTTTCACAATTTTCAGCATTAATATCACCACCAAGTTTATGAATTAATGTCTCCGTTAATGTCATTCCCAACCCCATACCTTGTTGGCGTGTTGTGAAGAATGGAATAAATACGTTTCTTAAAGCTTCATCACTTAATCCAGGACCACCATCTGTTATAGTGATTCTTATCATCTCATTAATATAGGTAATATCGATGCAGATCCAATTTTGATATTCTGACTGACCTCGCTCTTGCTGTGCTTGAATAGCATTGCTGATTAAATTATGAAATATCTGCTCAATCCACAACGGCTCGGCAGATATCATCGGCAGCTCATCACAAATATGCTTTATTATCTTGATCTTACCAACCTTTATTTCATTTTCGAGCAATACTTCAACTCGACCTAATATCGATTGAATATTTATAGATTGAAAAATAATACTACCGGCCGTCAGTTTTTGGCGGTATTGCGTTAATAAATTTGCGATGCGTTGAGTTTGCAAAATTGATGAATCCAGTATCGGCGTCACTTTATCATATTGTTGCTTTTTCATTAACCGCAATGCGGTTTGATTATAGCTCATAATCGCCGTCAAAGGCTGATTTAATTCATGAACAACACCGGTTGCCACTTCATCCATTGTATTTAAGCGGGTAAATTCAAAGAAATGTGCTCGTAAATCAGAAATTTTCCTCAATCTTTTATTCTTCTGAATTAAAAAGATAAAACAGATAATCACGGCCCATAAAAAACTCAGACAAGCAATATAGCCCCACGGAAGTTTAGACCATTGTTGATCGTTACCCACTTTAAGTACAAAAGGCTGAAAACGATTGGTTAATTTTTTCTCCCAGTTCCAAAAATAGTGCTCTTTCTCCAGCCCATACGTAATCAATGGGCGATTATTCCAATCCAGTTGTACCATTCGGAATTGTGACAATAATGATAGATCTTTCATCAGGATATTAAGATCTATTAATAATCGGATGCTATCACGTTTACTATTAAGCCAATATTTTCCCTCTCCCTCTTCACTGACTATAGGGAATATTAAAGCATTCATTGGCATCTCTTGTAATCCGACGATTTGTGGAAAATTTTCCTGTAGCTGTTCTAATTCGATATTAGTATTCGTTAGCGATACAATCGCATCATGTTGTGCTAGCTTTTCACTCAGCTCTCGATAAAGAATATTAAATGAAACTGTTTGTTGTTGATAATTCTGATTTAGTGAATGATTAATCATTCCCCAAATAGTCAAACCTGTTAACACAATCCACACCAAAAAATGCCACATATAATTACCTGAGAAGATATCTTTCATGACGTTAAAAATACAGTCAGAATATATAAAGGAGACGGCTTATTAGAGTAAAAAAGTTCAGAATGAGTTGAATTTTAGAGAACATTTGGCATTGAGCAGCATATTAAAATTCATTATAGCGTAATTATTTCATCAAAACATTTCTTAAAATAAATAGTTGGCTATGGTAAATGAAACTCCAATACTCGCTTATTTTGTTTAAGCATGTTTCAGCTCCTAATCAAATTATTTCGACAGATAGACCTCAGCTAAGGGTTTACGGTAACTCTGTCAAGGCTCTTAATATCATGTCAAATTTACTGAACAATCTAAAGTAACCACCTAATAAATCGACTCGGTGAAAGGGTTTTCTTTCCCTTGAACATTACACCGACATTTACAAAAATAGTATTATTTATCAAATATTTGATGTTTAAACTCACCATTATTCTATATTTGACCAGAAAAAACGCTTTACAATCGATAGTGATAATTATTATCATTCGTATCGCTTTCAGATGAACCGTCTTCAGGGTACAGATGAAAGCACGACATTGCTCACATTGCTTCCAGTGTTTACTTTAGCCAGCCGGGTGCTGGCTTTTTTTTATTAATTAATCCAATTGCCAATCATTCAAAATATTTGAGATATTAAGTCAGCTTTTTAAGCTTTAATGCTAGCTCTTCTCAATTAGATTGTAAAAACTATTGAGGAGATTTGAATATGATCCATTTACGTAAAGCATCAGATCGCGGCCATGCCGATCATGGCTGGTTAACTAGCTGGCATACCTTCTCATTTGCCAACTACTACGACGCCAATTTTATGAGTTTCTCAGCTCTGAGAGTGATTAATGAAGATTTCATCAAAGCAGGTCAAGGTTTTGGCATCCATCCGCATAAGGATATGGAAATACTGACCTATGTTCTTTCCGGCACCGTTGAACATTAGGATAGTATAGGAAATAAAGAACGGGTACCTGCCGGTGAATTCCAAATTATGAGCGCAGGTACCGGTATTCGTCATTCAGAATACAACCCGAACAGAGAGCGCCAATTGCATCTATATCAAATCTGGATTAGCCCAGATAAAACAGGCTTAACACCACGTTATGAACAGCGCCGTTTTGATAATGTACAAGGCCGCCAACTGGTGCTCTCGCCTGATGCCCGGGATGGTTCACTGACAGTATTTCAGGATATGACTTTATGGCGTTGGGTACTTAAAGATCACGAAGCCACCGAATATGTCGCAGAAAAAGGCCGTTACATATGGATACAAGTCATTCGTGGCGAAGTGACGGTTAATGGCGTCAAAGCCACCACCAGCGATGGTCTGGCTATCCGGGATGAAATCAATCTCCAATTTAACAGCAGCAACGATAGTGAAATATTGTTGTTCGACCTTCCTCCGGCATAAATATCAAATAAGCCTCACCCTAACGGATGAGGCTAAAAAATTCACAATTACAGTTTAGGGCCCGCTTTCACTAAAGCTTCCCCCGCCGGGGTATCGGTATATTTATCAAAGTTGTCGACAAAACGATGAGCCAAATCTTTCGCCTTCTCTTCCCATTGAGATTTATCTGCATAAGTCTTACGTGGATCAAGAATATCGGTATCAACACCCGGCAATGCTGTCGGAACCGCCAGATCGAAAATAGGTAATGTAATGGTATCTGCTTCTTCAATATCACCATTTAGGATGGCATCAATAATCCCGCGGGTATCCTTAATCGAGATTCGTTTACCCGTCCCATTCCAACCAGTATTCACCAGATAAGCCTTAGCGCCTGCCGCCTGCATACGTTTTACCAATACTTCCGCGTATTGGGTTGGATGCAAAGTCAGGAATGCGGCACCAAAACATGCAGAGAATGTGGGTGTCGGTTCAGTCACACCACGTTCGGTACCAGCCAATTTTGCCGTAAAACCAGATAGGAAGTGATATTGAGTCTGTTCAGGTGTCAAGCGAGATACTGGAGGCAACACACCAAATGCGTCCGCAGTCAGGAAAATGACCTTAGTTGCATGGCCCGCTTTGGAAACCGGCTTAACAATGTTTTCAATATGGTGGATAGGATAAGAAACACGGGTGTTTTCCGTTTTTGAACCATCATTGAAATCAACCGTGCCATCTGTCAGTACAGTAACATTTTCCAGCAACGCATCACGTTTAATCGCATGATAGATATCGGGTTCCGCCTCTTTAGACAGATTGATGGTTTTCGCGTAACAACCCCCTTCAAAGTTGAACACACCGTCATCATCCCAACCGTGCTCATCATCACCAATCAGCTTACGTTTTGGATCAGTAGAAAGTGTGGTTTTACCTGTACCAGACAAGCCGAAGAAGACCGCAACGTCCCCTTTTTCACCCACGTTGGCAGAACAGTGCATCGAAGCAATACCTTTCAGTGGCAACAGGTAGTTCATTATAGAGAACATCCCTTTCTTCATTTCGCCGCCGTACCAGGTACCGCCAATAAGCTGCATACGCTCTGTCAGGTTGAACGCAACAAAGTTTTCAGAGTTCAAACCCTGCTCTTGCCATTGCGGGTTGGTGCATTTTGCACCATTCATTACAATAAAATCTGGTTTGAACTCAGCCAACTCTTCATCTGACGGACGGATAAACATGTTTTTAACAAAGTGGGCCTGCCACGCAACTTCTGTAATAAAGCGGACTTTCAATCGTGTATCTGCATTAGCACCACAGAAAGCATCAACCACAAACAAACGTTTGCCTGAAAGCTGTTTAGTGACCAAGCCTTTCAGATGTGTCCATGTTTCCTGCTGTAATGGCTTGTTATCATTTTTACCTTTTCCCTGGTCGGCCCACCATACGGTGTCACAGGTAACATCATCACGAACAATGTACTTATCTTTGGGTGAACGGCCCGTGAAGATCCCCGTATCGACAGCCACAGCCCCCAGGTTGGTCAGAGTGCCACTCTCGCAGCCTTTGAGTGAAGGTTTAGTCTCTTCTGAAAATAACAACTCATAGCTTGGATTATAAATAATTTCGTTAACATCATGAATTCCGTAGCCCGCGAGTTCCTGCGGGGTAATGCCTTTAACACTCATGTCATTGCTCCTGGTGGGTAGTCACGCTTTTTCTGTGAGCAATAATAAATAGTTATGATTAATTAACAGCGATAGTTATCAAAAAATTGAAAACCCACTATTTTTTTAAGTTTGATCTTGGGCCAAAGGCACGAAAATAGTTCTGAGTATTATGGATAATTGATAGAAAGGCGCGGAGCCGCGCCTTAAAAGGTGAAAAAGTTTGTTTAGATCGAATATCAATGGAATCGGTTCTTTTTTTCCGTCCTGATTGCAGCAAGATCATTAGCATCAAAAATATAGTGCGTGCCGCAATACTCACACGCCATATCAATGTTGCCATCTTTCTGCAAAATATGATTAACATCCTCATCGGAAAGTGTGACTAATGTGTCAGCACAACGTTGGCGAGAACAAGTACAACGGAATTCGACCGCTTGCGGTTCATATAATATGACATCTTCCTCATGATAAAGACGGTGCAAGATTTCCTTAACTTCCAATGAAAATAACTCTTCACCTTTAATGGTTGCAGTAAGTTGCACCAGATGATCAAAAGCTTCTGCACTCCCCTGTTCCGCAGCTGGCAGAATCTGTAACAACATACCACCAGCAGCAATCCTTCCATCCTGAATGCCAGTACGGATAAATAAACGAGTCGGTAGCTGTTCAGACTGTCTGAAATAATCATCAAGGCAATCCGCCAGTGTTTCACCTTCCAGCGCAACCACGCCTTGATAACGCTCACCATGAGTTGGCGTAATGGTAATAACCATATAGCCTGTACCAACCATCTGTTTCAAACTGCTATTTTCAGGCACTAATCCATCAATACGAGCGACACCTCGCATTTGTTGCTGATGATTACCATTAATCACTGCCAATTTGACCGGACCATCCCCCTGAATTTGAACCGTAATATCGCCATCAAATTTCAGGGTTGCCGTTAATAGACTGGTTGCTACCAACAGTTCTCCCAATAATTGCTGTACCGGCTGCGGGTAATCATGATTTTCCAAAATATGCTGGTAAGTTTCACTGGCTAAAACCAGCTCACCACGTACAGAATAATTCTCAAATAAAAAGCGGTGCAATTGGTCTTGTTTAAACATAACTATCTCTCATTCAAGCAGGTTATTCCTGCCCACTTAATTTGGTGTTCTTAAACTTAATCAGCGTGCGTCTTTCTTTTTTATCCGGTCGGCGATCAGGATGAGGCATAGTTAATGCATTCATTTTTCGAGCAATTGCCATTTTTTCCCGGTTAGCAATACTCGCTTCCGTCTCCTGGTAAAGTTGCTGCGCCTCCGGCGCACTACGTCGATGATTGCTCAACGCAAGAACTTCAACTATACGTTCATCATTACCTTGACGCAGTTTAATTTCAGCCCCTGGTTCAACCAATTTACTCGGTTTACTTCTTTGACCATTATAGTGAACTTTACCACCGTCTATCATTTCTCGTGCAATAGCCCGTGTTTTATAAAAACGGGCCGCCCACAGCCATTTATCCAGACGGACAGCTTGATCGGAGTCTGAATTACCCTTCATTTTTCCTCTTACCATCAGCTTTGGCAAATAAAGCAAAGCCTAACATACCATTGTCGATTATCGCCAACGCGTAGGCGGAAAAAGTGTATTAAAACAGTTATCGTAATATTGACTGATTTTGTTTAGACGTTGTTTATTCTGCCGATTTTTCTTAACAACCAGCACAAAGTTAATGATTAAGGTTGTAAAAAGAGCCAAGAATAAAACAGTAGTACCAATACAACGAGCAAGCGTCATGGAATCCAGTTCATTATGTAACACAATCCGGCGGGTTCCATTACTATCTATGGACAATTCCGTGATAATTCCCGTTGTCTCAAAGGGTGTTTGCAATACCATATCCGACAACCGCTGTAATTCACGCCATTGTTCCAACGCACTATGGTCATAAGAGATGATAGACGGCGTTATATATTCAACCAGTTGTTTGCCTTCATCACTGATAAGTAGAACTCCGCCAGGAGAAGGGCTATTAAGCAGCATTGCGACTTTATCTATTTCCCGGTAGATAAATGATGATGTAGTTGCATCAACCAATTTCCCCAAAGCTTCAGCGCCAGCCGGACGCAATAAAACATGAGTGCCATCCAATTTGCCACTTTCCGCATTCTTTAACAAAGTTAGCCAATCATTAGCATTACCCAAGTTAACCAAAGCATTTTTTAATCGTAAACAGTCGGTTTCTTTTTCACATAATTCTTTAGTTTTCAATATAATATCAGGGAAATTATCCAATAATATCATGCCAGATTTGAAAGTCTCCTGAACAAGGTCTGGATTTATTACATCGTCATTTTCCTGTAAACGTAATTGCTTATTAACAGTTGCAATCAGTTTAGCGGCATTTTCTATAATTTCTGATTCTGGTATTGGCAGTGGATTAACTCTATTCCAATATATCCCCGAACAATCGAATGGAGAAAAATAGGTGTCTCCTTTACCATTCATATTGTTTGGCGGCATATAACACATACCAACCCCTTTTGCTTTCAGGATATCCCCAACTCGCAATTCCATCCTTTCCATCATACTAGCGTCAGTGACGACTTTTGTGCTGCTGCCACGCAACCAAGCAAAACTGAGTTTCATCGGTACACTAACAGGCTGATAAAAATAGAGTAGTAACATAATCAGCAAGCTGCTAACGATCATCATGAGATTTTTCCCATAACGATGATAAGGGTAATTTTTTTCTTCCTCATGCAAAGAGAGATAATGCCCTTGCCTGACTACCTGGCCGTTAGTGTAAATATCAATATTGGTTTTTTGATCAAGATAGTGAGCAACATAAGGCTCCCAATGAGGAGGATAAATCAAATCAATTCCACCAAGTGAAATATTACTCATTTGCCCTTGTTCAAATTCGCCAAATAATCCCCATCGTTTTGGTATACCGGTAAAACAGTGAATATCCTGGCGCCTGCATATTGAGAGTGGACAAAATAGTGGCAAAAAACTGACAACGACTAAGCTGCCTGCAATCAACATCAGCCACGGCAAAAGCAGTGTTGGTGAAAGTAATGCAAGAAACCAAATGAAAAATCCAAAACACAAAAATCCCCCCTCCCAAATACCCGATGAGTGATTTAACCGGTACTCTTCCAATGTCTCTTTACGGATATTTTGTAATTTTACGCTAGTTTCACCATTTTTCTGGATAGATGCCTGTTGATGAGAGACATCTGAAATTACCGGAGCAGAAGGAAAATCCTGTTGAAAATCTTTCAGAAAGTGACCATTAATCGAAATAACCAGTGGTATTGTCGCGGTGTGAACAACATCAATAATATTCTGTTGTTTAATAAAAGGCTCAAGGAAAAAAGGTAAATGAACTTCTGCCATATCAATATAATAACGCCAGCTATGTAGTTCATCTGAGGCAACAGAAAACCGGGTAATGGAATGACAGATAGTATAAACCATATCATTTTTACCCATCAGAATTGGCCAACTTGTTTTATTAATACGGTCTGTTACAACTGGCGGCAACACTCGACTCAAATAACATTCAATAGCCTGATACTCATCAGTATTAAGTTTACGATAGGTTGGTGCAGCAACAGAAGGCAGATAACAGGCATTATCATGTAGCTTCCATTTGAAAATCAGAAAGGAAGCCATGACAATCAGGCTAATTACCAAGATAGCCAATATAACGACTGTTACGCTCATTTTATCCCCATACCCATGATAATCTTGCTATTGTTGTTTGCAAATTAGCAACTACACGTTAAGTTCTGAATTAGGTTATTTCTATCTGTTTTTTTTAATTTATTTTACAATGAGTTATATATAATCACACACTAAACTATCTACAGCATAGATCTATTTCCAAAGAGGATAAAGATAACAGTAACAACAATAACCAGCGATAATCACTATCATTTATCAAAATAATCGGCCATATTTAGTCAATTTATGGAGTGTACCTAATTTCATCATAAAATCTAAGGTTAATGAAATAATTTATGACGTAATAATGCACAGACACTCAATTCAACCAATATTCAACCATCAGGGGCAATTATGAATGACCTGAAAAACCCTAAAATCCTAAACATAGAGGACATTGCCCATTCACGTTTATTTCATATTCAGTCAGTTGATCTCGAATTCAGTAACGGTGTAAAACGCGTTTATGAACGGATGCGTCCGGCCAATCGGGAAGCTGTTCTGATAATCCCAGTCATTGGGGATGAATTGTTGCTTATTCGTGAGTATGCAGTCGGCATCGAGCAGTACGAATTAGGCTTTCCTAAAGGTGCGATCGACCCTGGGGAAAGTATCTTCGAAGCCGCTAACCGTGAACTAAAAGAGGAAGTCAACTTTGGTGCCAGAAAAATAGAACAATTAGCCAAACTTACTATGGCTCCGGCCTATTTTTCTCACAAAATGAATATTGTTATTGCTGAAAATCTCTATCCAGAAAGACTGGAAGGGGATGAACCTGAACCACTACCACAAATACGCTGGCCAATAGCCGATATGATGTCATTACTGGATCACGCTGATTTCAACGAAGCGCGTAATGTCTGCGCCCTATTTCTGGCACAAAAATATTTAAAACACCGTTGAAGTTCACAGGCACAACAGCGCTTCCGTTGTGCCTGTGTCTTATCCTCAGAATAATTCTTGGCTTTCACCATTCTCAATTAAAGTTGTGCCAACTTCTTGCACCGCACTCTCTGTAGGTTGAGTTCCGTCAATGAAGTATTCACTACGGGTATCCCCGCCTCCGCCAGCAAGTTTACCTGTCTTACGATCTATCACGACAGAAACAACCCCCGGAGGAGGTGTGACTTCTTTTTCAGGAACCCCCTCCAGTGCGATTTTCATAAAGTCATCCCAAATTGGCTGCGCACTCTTAGCACCCGCTTCACCGCCACCGGCCGCGGTACGACCAAGGCTTCTGCGGTGGTCATCAAAACCAATCCAAACCGTCGTGACAATATCTGGCCCATAACCTGAGAACCAAGCATCTTTTGAACTGTTAGTTGTTCCAGTTTTGCCGCCGATATCACGACGTTTCAGATCGCGTGAGGCGCGCCACCCCGTACCTGACCAACCCGGCTCGCCAAAAATATTGCTATTCAAAGCATCATGGATCAAAAATGCCAACTGAGTACTGATAACATGAGGAGCATATTTTGGCGCATCTTCATGGCTATCAATTACCGGCGCTCTTTCCAATTCAGGTAACGGCAATATCTCTTGTTGTCTGACACGAGATTGAGCAACATTTTCAATCGAGTTTTCAGAAAGTTCGATTGAACGTACCGTATCCCCATAAATTACTGGAATATCACACTGCGGACATGCAATTTTAGGCTTAGCCTCAAATAAAATATCGCCATCGTCGTTTTCAATCTTAGTAATAAAGTAAGGATCAACTAGATAGCCGCCATTGGACATGACCGAATAGCCACGTACCATTTGCATTGGTGTGAATGATGGCGATCCCAAAGCCAGAGATTCTGTACGTACTATATTTTGTGCCGGGAAACCAAACCGTTGGAGGTAATCAGCAGCATAATCGACTCCCATTGCTCGCATTGCCCGAACCATCACGACATTCTTCGATTGCCCTAATCCCTGACGCAAACGGATTGGCCCAACATAAGTCGGTGGTGAGTTTTTCGGACGCCAGTCAGTACCGGCTCCAGCATCCCAACGACTAATGGGTAAGTCATTCAGCAATGAAGCCAATGTCAGCCCTTTATCCATCGCTGCGGTATAGAGAAATGGTTTGATATTGGAACCAATCTGACGTAACGACTGAGTGACACGGTTAAATTTACTCAAGTTGAAATCAAACCCACCGACTAGCGCCTTCACAGCACCATCATTTGGATCAATAGAGACCAAAGCCGCATTAACTTCCGGCACTTGTGCCAACCACCAAATATCCTTTACTTTCCGAACCCAAACCTGTTCACCAACCTGAACTACTTCATTCACACTACGAGGAACCGCCCCCTGTGCACTATCAGATCTGAACTTTCTGGCCCAACGGACACCCGCCATTGGCAATTCCGCACTACTGCCATCAGGCAACATCACTATCGCCTGATCACTACCCGCTCTGGTCACCACAGCCGGCATTAACGACCCATAATTTGCCAAGGTCTTAAGCTTCTTGACAATCTGTTCCCGATCCCAAGCAGGTTCGCCCACTTTCCACAAGATTTCCTGCGCTCCACGGTAGCCATGACGCACATCATAATCAATGAGGTTATTACGAACCGCATCCACGGCAGCCAATTGAAGTTTACGGGTAATCGTGGTGTAAACTTTATAACCGTCGGTGTAAGCATTCTCACCATAACGCTCAATCATCTCCTGACGCACCATCTCGGACAAATAGGGCGCGGAGAAAGCAATCTGGGGCGCATGGTAATTAGCGACCAACTTTTCACTTCTGGCTTGATTATATTGCTGCTGAGTAATATAGCCCTCATTGAGCATACGGCTCAGAACCACATTCCGGCGGTTAATCGCCCGACTGTACGAATAAAGCGGGTTAAATGTAGAAGGCGCCTTTGGCAAACCGGCAATCATGGCTATTTCACTCAATGTCAACTCTTTGACACTCTTACCAAAATAGACTTGAGCCGCCGCCCCGACACCATAAGCCCGGTAACCAAGGTAAATTTTATTGAGATAGAGTTCGAGGATCTCATCCTTATTCAGCAATTGCTCAATCCTGATGGCCAGAAAAACTTCCTTGATTTTACGCATCAACGTCTTCTCAGGAGTGAGAAAGAAATTTCTCGCCAGTTGCTGAGTAATGGTGCTTGCCCCTTGTGATGCATGGCCTGAACTCATTGCGACAGATGCTGCCCGGATGATCCCCACAGGGTCAACCCCATGATGCTCATAAAAACGGCTGTCCTCCGTTGCAATGAACGCCTTCACCATAATGGGTGGAATTTCGGACAGCTCAAGAGGCATACGGCGTTTTTCACCATATTGGGCAATAAGCTCGCCATCCGCACTGAACACCTGCATTGGTGTCTGTAATCGAACATCCTTTAATGTCGCCACATCAGGTAACTGAGGCTCGATATATTTGTACATACCAAAAATCGAGGCCGTTCCCAGAAAAATGCAACTCACGACAAAGACTAGAAAATACTTTACGAACTTCACCTGAAATTTCCCATGCCACGTTAGTCGGGTGGTTTATAAACAATCGGCGCGTAGTATAAAGGTTACACAGCACCTTGAATATGGTCTTTTATTAAAATTACTGATATGGAGATCGATAGATGTATTCACCAAAATGGTATGTCGGATTAGACATCCAAAATGGCACCCTTCGCGCCGTCGCAGCTATAAAACGCCGAGATGGCTGGCAGCTTCGCCACTGCTGGCAATATCTTTTATCTGATGCGGTTATGCCAGAAGGTCGTTTACAACGGCCAGAAATATTATGTGATATTTTAAATCAATGGCGCCAAGAATTACCTAAAAAAATCAGTTTCAGACTCGCCCTGCCTGTACAACAAACATTGCAGAAGAGTCTGATTTTACCTCCAGATATCAATCTTAAAGAGCCGGAACAAGGCTGGTTTATCAACGCCAGTGCCGAGAAACAATTTCCCTTTAACACCCGAGAACTGGCGTTGGATTACCGTATCATTGAACAAAATGCCTACATCAGCGCCGCTCGCCAGAAAGATCTCAACCTCTGGCTACAATGTCTTGCACAAGCAGGAATATTTCCAGACGCCATTGATATTGCCCCCTGCGCCCTACGCTATATAGCGCAATATGCCGGTGTTCCCGCTGATAGCTGGTTGTTACACCGGCAACAATCTGGTTGGCTATGGGTATCTCCTGCCAATGCCCCTTTCGCTTATGATCTGGTATCAGCAAATACGGCTACTTCTCCACAGCAGATTATCCGTCAATTATCTGCTTCATCTATGGCTGAACAGCCTGTTTACTACAGTAGCTACCAACAAGAAGCCCTACCGGAAGGAACTTACTCTTGGGATATGTTGGCAGCATTCCGTCACTATCAACCACCACTACCAGCTCAACTGATGGAATATGTGATAGCCGGTGGTTTAGCACTCAGACCGGATGATAAGTAACGATGTATCAGGTTAATTTTCTGCCTTGGCGACAAACCCGGCTAAAACATCGCTATCGTTGGTGGGCGATTCTTCTCTTATTGCAATTGATATTGTGGCTGACAGTACTCGTCTGGATGCTACTAAAGCAACAGGAAACGATTAATCAGTATCAAAGGCAATTACAACAACTCAGCCAGCAACAATTACATTTGCAACAACAGATAACTCAGACCGAGGAGTCTATCAATCTTCACAACAAACTGACCTATAAATTAAAACAACAACAAACATGGCTGAAACAGAACCAACAACATTGGCAATTATTCAATGAATTACCTGAATTATTACCGGAAGGAAGTTGGTTAACTGCTTTCGATGATCAGGCCGGTCAATTAAAACTGGTTGCTAATAGTCTGGATTATTCCAGTATGACATCTCTGCTGGATAATCTTGAAAACAACAGGCAATTATCTGAAATTCAACTAAAAAAGATGACCACCACCGAACAACAAATCAGACAATTCACTATTGACGCTAACTGGCAGACGGAGATTGCCAATGATAAAAAGTGACTACCTATGGTGGTTTGCCAAACCAACCTGGCTGCTCTTTATCTGGCAGCAAACTCTCATTATGTCATTTCTGATTCTGTTTTATCTTTTCTTCTGGCAAGAAAGAGCTGAACAGAGAAGTAGTCTGACAGAAAAAATAGCAGTTCAACAAATCAATACCAAAGCAACCAATGAACGACTAAATCAGCTACCGCTATTGGAAGATATACAACAACATATCAACCAAATAGAAAATGAACTCAGTAAGCCGCGACAAAATGCGGTAAAAATTACCGCAATAAAACAACTGCAACAGCCATTGATAAATTCTGGCGCACAAGTTCTTGAGTGGCAACGTAAAAAAGAAGGGGAAAAAACGCTCTGGCAAATCACAATTTATTTGAACTACGAACAGATGCTGAATTTTCTTGAAGCGTTACAAACATTACATCCACCGCTGTTGATTAAACAGCTTTCCATTTCGCCATCAGGTGAATTCCTAAACGTCAAAATCACCCTGTCAGAAACCTCACATGAGGAGTTTTATGACTAAGCAATTTATTCTGTTGATCCTTTTTCTGCCCACTATTGTTGTTGCAGAAATAAGAAATCCTTTTGCTCCCCCTATGATAGAGGCAGAAGAGCAATCGGTTGAGTTATTTGATCAATCAGTCAATGAGACCGAAATTCAGTCCCTCTCAACCGTATTACACTATGCAGACGCAGAAAGAATTGCTCTGAATCTCAAGCAAAATAGACCCGCACTGATAACAAAAGAGGGTAAAGTTGATTTTGATCCTGAAACTAATAGTCTGATTTTACAGGATACCCCCATCGCCATCGCACAGATAAAAAGTTGGCTGAAAGAGATAGATACACCACAACAGCAAGTGCAAATTACGGCACATATCGTGACCAGCAGCAGGGAAGCACTACATGAACTCGGCATTTACTGGGGCATGCCGATAGGGGAGCCGATTAATGCAACAACGGGTATAAACCGCCTCAATATTAACCAAGCAGCCAACGATAACATGCATCGATTTGCGTTCAATATTGCCCGCATTCACACCAGTTTACTGGAAATGGAACTCAGTGCCTTAGAGCAAGAAAACCAACTAGATATTATCGCTAGTCCAAGATTAACCGCCTCACATCAACAGCTAGCCAGCATCAAGCAAGGCTCTGATATTCCCTACGTCAGCCAAGAAAAAGAGAAAAGTACCGTGCAATTTAAAGAAGCCGTACTAGGAATGGAAGTTACCCCCCATATACTGAGAAAAAATAAAATCAGACTCTCTCTGAAAATCAGCCAAAACATGCCAGGGATCTCAATAAGTCAAGGAGGAGGTGAGAATTTAACCATCGACAAACAGGAAATAATAACTCAAGTTACTGTAAAGAATGGTGAGACACTTATTCTCGGTGGAATTTTTCAACAGAAAAAAGGCGAGCAAACCCAAAAGGTACCTTATCTATCAGACATTCCATTGTTCGGTTCACTATTTAACCAAAAGGGCCATAAACACAGCCGACGAGAGTTAGTCATATTTATTACGCCTCAACTGATGGACATTTGATCAAAAATAAAAATATAACCATTATATCAGTGAGTTGGACATAAAAAACTTAACTATTCTGTATGATGATACGCAGATTTTTCCAACTAATCTTGTTTATAGATTTGACGCTGAGTCCGATTTAGCATACAAGAGTTAGCTAATTGAGTGGTCGGGTTTAACATCACAATAATCAGCCAATGAAACCAGAGCTTTCGTTACAAAAAGCTCATCATTGATTTATATAGTTGCAAAACTGGCTGATGTACTGAGATAATTTTGTTATCTGATCTCACATTACCGCTCATGAGGTTTCAGTTTAGGTCCCGCTGCTGATTTGATTAGCGGGGCGGGTTATCATTAACGAATAGTCTTAGTAATACCAAAAACATGGCAGAGAAACGTAATATCTTTCTGGTTGGGCCTATGGGTGCCGGCAAAAGCACTATTGGTCGTCAGTTAGCTCAGCAACTCAATATGGAGTTTTATGACTCCGATCAAGAAATTGAGCGACGTACCGGAGCTGACGTGGGCTGGGTATTCGACGTGGAAGGCGAAGAAGGCTTCCGCGAGCGCGAAGAAAAAGTGATTAACGAACTCACTGAAAAACAAGGCATTGTACTGGCGACTGGCGGAGGTTCTGTGAAATCCAGAGAAACCCGTAATCGTCTGTCTGCCCGTGGTGTCGTGGTCTACTTGGAAACCACCATTGAAAAACAGTTAGCACGCACCCAGCGCGATAAAAAACGCCCCTTACTTCAAGTCGATGCACCAGCACGTGAAGTTTTAGAAAATTTAGCAAGCGAACGTAACCCTCTATATGAGGAAATTGCTGATGTCACTATCCGTACCGATGAACAGAGCGCTAAAGTTGTCGCTAACCAAATCATTGAGTTACTGGAAAAAAACTGATTCAAGCAAGTCTGTACAGCGATAAATAATTAAGGCGAAGGCTGCTTATGGAAAAGATCACTGTCACTTTAGGGGAACGTAGTTACCCAATTACCATTGCAAAAGGGTTATTTGACGATCCTTCTGCTTTTGCACCACTAAAAGCAGGCCAGCAGGTTATGCTGGTAACGAATCAAACCCTAGCTCCGCTGTATTTGGCAAAAGTAAAAGCCGCCTTGCAGCAAGCCGGGATTCGGGTAGATGAAGTGATTCTCCCTGATGGTGAACAGTACAAATCTCTTTCCGTATTAAATGACGTATTTTCTGCTTTGCTGGAAAATAACCACAGCCGGGACACAACACTTATCGCTCTCGGTGGCGGCGTAATCGGTGATTTAACTGGTTTTGCCGCTGCCTGTTATCAACGTGGCGTCCGTTTTATTCAAATGCCTACCACCCTTCTTGCTCAAGTTGATTCCTCTGTCGGAGGAAAAACCGCAGTAAACCATCCTCTCGGCAAGAATATGATAGGCGCATTCTATCAACCCGCCTCTGTAATGGTCGATCTCAACTGCCTGCAAACGCTTCCAGCCCGCGAACTCTCTTCCGGTCTGGCTGAGGTCATTAAGTACGGTATCATTCTCGACAGAGCATTTTTTAGCTGGCTTGAAGATAATATGGGTAAACTCCTGGCTCTCGATACCCAAGCAATGGCTTACTGCATCCGTCGTTGCTGCGAATTGAAAGCTGAAGTTGTCGCAGCAGATGAGAAAGAATTGAGTGGCTTGCGTGCCCTGTTGAACCTTGGTCACACCTTTGGTCACGCCATCGAAACAGAAATGGGATATGGTGTCTGGTTACATGGAGAAGCAGTTGCCGCAGGAATGGTCATGGCAGCAAGAACAGCTCAACTTGCTGATAACTTCTCCGAACAGGATACTCAACGCATTATCCGATTGTTGGAGCGGGCAAATTTGCCGGTACACGGGCCACAAAACATGCCACCAGAAACCTATCTGCCACATATGATGCGGGATAAAAAAGTTATAGCAGGTAAACTACGGCTGGTTCTTCCAACAAAAATAGGTAAAGCCGAACTTCGCTCAGATATTGAACACAATTGTGTTGTTGACGCTATTCGTCAGTGTTTACCGTATGAAAATGTGTAAATTTTAAGTAAGTTGTATGCTTATGGCATTAAACTAAATGTTTTTTTGCATACATCTGATTGTTGTGTCATAAAATAACAATTCTATCAGACAAATTTCTATCTTAGTTAAGTCAGCCGGCCGGACTGGCTTCAATTGCAATTGGCAGTATTGGCTCTGTTTGGAGGGCTATATGGACGAATTCAAATCAGAAAATGAACAAAGAGCGGCTCAAAGAGTAGACAGTGAGTTTAGGCCAGATACCTCAGATCGCCGTCCTTCACGCTCGCGTCAGCCATTAAACAAACCTAAATTTGCGATTTCACGTCAGCAAATGATGCTCGGCATTGGTATTTTAGTGCTGGTACTGCTGATTATTGCTATCAGTTCTGCTTTAAAAGCCCCAACTGAGCATGAAAAACAGCAATCGCCAAATGTTGCCGAGAAGAATATTGATTTATCCGGTTCATCGTCCAACAACGATAACAATCAATCCATAACATCAGAGAGTAACACCACAAATACAATTAACAGGCCACAGGAAATCCATGTTCCTCCTGTTAGTGGTGCTGCAACTCAACCTCATCAGCCTCAAAATAACAATGGCGAAACCCAAAATCAGCGCATTGAATTACCAGGAAATATTCCTGATGCACTGACTCAACAACAAAGTAATATAAATCACGCAGTGCAAAATCTGAATCAGGCCCAACAACAGACAGTAACACCGCCGCCAGTGATACAGCAGAAATCGGAAAATATCCGTCCACTGAAATCAGAAACACCGGCTAAATCAAAACCATCGACAAATCATGCTAGCAGTAAAAACCATGAGGTCAGCGGCACCAGTAGTGATTTATCGAAAACCCCGGCAAACCACTACACTTTACAATTAAGTAGTGCCAGCCGCTCAGATACACTGACCGCTTTTGCTAAAAAGTATAATCTTACTCATTACAAAGTTTATGAAACTAAACGTAATGGAAAAGTTTGGTTTGTTTTAATTCATGGTGATTACCGTTCCGTTTCTGAAGCTAAACGGGCTGTTTCATCTCTACCGGCCGAGATTCAGGCGAAAAAACCTTGGGTCAGAACGATGCAGCAAGTGCAACAAGACCTAAGAAAATAAAACAATATTTATTAGGCGCTGATATGCTGTCCTAAACAGAGTACAATCTGCGGCTCTGGAATGATTGAGTAATTATTGACAGCATGAAAAAAAAACGCGCTTTCTTAAAATGGGCCGGTGGAAAATACCCGTTGGTAGATGACATCAAACGTCATCTGCCAGCCGGTAGTTGTCTGATAGAGCCATTTGTTGGCGCAGGTTCTGTCTTTTTGAACACAGACTACGATTCTTATATCCTCGCTGATATCAACAGTGACCTGATTAACCTGTACAACACGGTAAAACTCAGGGCTAATGAGTTTATCGTCCACACACGCCCTCTGTTTACCCAAGAATACAATACAGCCGAACATTTTTATCAGTTACGGGAGCAATTTAACCAAAGCACTGACCCGTTCTATCGCAGCGTGTTATTCCTTTATCTCAATCGCCATTGTTACAACGGCCTCTGTCGTTATAATTCTCATGGTAAATTTAACGTACCTTTTGGCCGTTATAAAAAGCCCTACTTTCCTGAAGAAGAACTACACTGGTTTGCTGAAAAAGCTAAAAATGCGACTTTTATCTGTGAGCACTACCAACACACGTTGAACGAAGCACATAAAGGCTCGGTTATCTATTGCGACCCACCTTATGCGCCTTTGTCAGCAACAGCGAACTTTACGGCGTATCACACTAATAGTTTTAACATTGCAGATCAGGAAAATCTGGCAAATATTGCATTTAAGTTATCATCAGAACGTGCAATTCCTGTTTTAATATCCAACCACGATACGCCAATGACACGAAAATGGTACTATCAAGCTTCACTTCATATTGTCAAAGCACGTCGTACTATCAGCAGGAATATCCTTGCCCGCAGTAAGGTAGACGAACTCTTGGCATTATATCGCTGATTTATCCACTCCCCTTTTGCCAGGCAATTAAGGGATGATAGAAACGATTTGGAGAAGATAATGAAAGATTTTCTGATTGCCCCATCCATTTTATCTGCAAATTTTGCACGACTGGGTGAAGATACCGCTAAGGTGCTGGCAGCCGGGGCAGATGTTGTTCACTTTGATGTTATGGACAACCATTATGTCCCTAACCTGACTATCGGGCCTATGGTCTGCCAGGCTCTGCGGGATTATGGCATCACTGCGCCAATCGATGTCCATTTGATGGTAAAACCGGTTGACCGCATCATCCCTGATTTTGCCAAAGCAGGGGCGACTTACATTACCTTCCACCCAGAAACCAGTGAGCATATTGACCGCAGTTTACAACTCATCAAAGAACATGGTTGTAAAGCTGGCTTGGTATTCAATCCTGCAACTCCATTGAGTTATCTTGATTATGTCTTGGATAAACTGGATATCATTCTATTGATGTCGGTAAATCCCGGTTTCGGTGGCCAATCTTTCATCCCTGGAACACTAGAGAAATTGCGTCAGGTTCGTAAAATCATTGATGAAAGCGGTTATGATATCCGTCTTGAGGTAGACGGTGGTATTAAAGCTAGCAATATTGCCGCGGCAGCAACCGCGGGGGCAGATATGTTTGTTGCTGGCTCAGCCATTTTCAGTCAACCAGATTACAAAACTGTTATTGATAATATGCGTAGTGAATTGTCAAAGGTATCTCATGGCAAGTAAGATATTAACAGGTATTCGTGCTATCGCTTTTGATCTGGACGGCACACTGGTAGACAGTGCCGGTGGTTTGGCTGATGCATTGGATCAAGCGCTGCTAGCCAAAGATCTCCCTGCTGCGGGAAAAGAGCGGGTTGCTGCCTGGGTAGGTAATGGCGCAGATATTATGGTGGAACGGGCGTTGACATGGGCCAACGTCAAATTGACCGCTCAACTGCATAAAGAAACCCGTGAGTTGTTTGACCGTTTCTATGAAACAACTGTAACAACAGGCAGTCAGTTATTCCCGGAAGTCAAAGTTACATTGGCTGAACTGGCAAAACACAACTTACCAATGGGTATCATCACCAATAAACCAACACCTTTCATTGCTCCTCTGCTGGCTTCTTTAGGCATCAGTGAATATTTCTCATTAGTGTTAGGTGGTGATGATGTTAAAGAGAAAAAGCCACATCCGGCACCTATTTATTTAACAATGGGCACATTCGGACTGCGTAAGGAAGAACTGCTCTTTGTCGGTGATTCCCGTAATGATATTTTGGCGGCACAAGCGGCTGGCTGCCCTTGTGTTGGTTTAACTTATGGATATAACTACGGTGAATCTATTGCATTAAACAATCCAGATTGCATACTAACGGATTTTTCGGATCTGCTATCCACAATTGGACTCCCATCTTTGAAACTTCAGGAAGCATAATAAAATGAATGAACCCACTGTATCTGAAACACTAAACTCCCAAAAACCTATTGTATTCAGCGGCGCACAACCTTCCGGTGAATTAACCATCGGTAACTACATGGGGGCGTTACGTCAGTGGGTTAAAATGCAGGATGATTATGACTGCATCTATTGCATTGTTGACCAACATGCAATCACAGTCCGCCAGGACCCAAAAGAGTTGAGAAAACGCACTCTGGATACACTGGCGCTCTACCTGGCTTGTGGCATCGACCCGGAGAAAAGTACTATTTTTGTCCAATCTCATGTCCCACAACACGCCCAATTAAGCTGGGTTCTGAACTGCTATACCTATTTCGGTGAACTCAGCCGTATGACCCAGTTTAAAGACAAATCAGCTCGTCATGCCGAAAATATCAATGCAGGCTTGTTTGACTATCCAGTACTGATGGCTGCGGATATTTTGGTATATCAAACAAATCAGGTTCCTGTGGGTATCGATCAGAAACAACATCTTGAATTGAGCCGTGATATTGCTCAACGATTTAATGCCATCTACGGCGATATCTTCGCTGTACCAGAGCCGTTTATCCCAACAGGTGGTGCCCGTGTTATGGCTCTTCAAGACCCAGACAAGAAAATGTCCAAATCAGATGATAACCGCAACAACGTTATCGCTTTGTTGGAAGATCCAAAATCAGCAGCTAAAAAGATAAAACGCGCCGTCACGGATTCAGAAGAACCCCCTCGTGTTCGCTACGATCTGGAACAAAAGCCGGGGGTTTCCAACTTATTAGATATCCTCGCGGGTGTTACTGGCAAAACTATTCCTGAACTGGAAGCAGAATTTGAAGGCCAGATGTATGGTCATTTAAAAAGTGCTGTTGCTGATGCCGTTTCCGGTATGCTGACTGAGTTACAAGAGCGTTTCCATCATTTCCGTAACGATGAAGTCCTGCTGAATAAAATCATGGCGGAAGGTGCAGCGAAGGCAAAAGCCCGCGCCCAGATTACGCTGGATAAAGTATACGAAGCTGTTGGCTTTATTGCCCATCCTTAAATCGATAAAATGTGCACGTTCATTACGTGCATATTTCAAGCTACAGAAAAATCCATTTAAAAAACGAGGCGTATTTTTACATCATCGATGGTAAAAAGCCTGATAGCTTAATCAGACAGAAAAGCAATACGATTAAACAGATTAAAAACAGCGTAAAGCAAGCTTAAACTGACCTATTTAAGGTATTCCGATTTTTCATATTCGATTATTTAACTGGTTTATCAAAAAGTTTATTCCGCGGTTGAAAATATTATTAAAACGGTTCATTTTCCATTAATAGTTTTATGATGGGCATATTTTAAACCATTATTAAAGGCCGTTGTTTTACCTCCTAGTTTTAATCGGTATAAGGTTTTGAGCGTTGTTTTTACCACTTTTAACACCTGCTTTTTATTAGGTTTAATCGGAAGTTTTTTGGCATCTTGATACAGATGTACTATGACGACCACAACCACCCCGCTTTCACGCCTACTACGATGAACATACGGAAAACATCCCAAAACAAGCCTATTTATTGTACAGAGCGATATCTAATTCAAAAAAATAAGTCATTAAAAATCAGTTAACTATAAAAAAATCATTTTTTTCTCATATTCACTGTAAGAAATTAATGTGTGGTGCGACTAATGGAGTGAAGCAAATGCTCGTTTAAGCGAAGCAGTAATTCACCTTCTACACCAATATAAAAGGAACGTTCTATGACTAAACAAACGACAAAAGCATTACTGGCTCTGGCCTTAGGTAGCGCACTGATTACGGTAGGCACTTCAGCAATGGCGGATTCCGGCAGCAAAATGGAGAAATGCTATGGCGTTTCTCTGAAAGGGAAAAACGACTGTAAAGCAGGTGCAGGCACCACCTGTGCTGGTACCTCAAAAAAGGATTATCAAGGTAACGCCTGGAAAATGGTACCCGCGGGCTCCTGCGTAAAAATGAAGTCTCCGACCTCCCCGACCGGCTTTGGTCAACTGGACGCATTTAAAGAAGTGTAATTCCGGTATCAGGCAGGAGCTCATACGATGACAATTTCTTTACCCTCACACAGCGTCTCTCGTGATGCTCCTGACCGCCTCATGCTAAATAGGCTTCCGGCCAGAGCAGGGATCGGATTAAAGCCGGAACATTTTCACGCTATTCTGCGCGATAAACCCGACATTGGTTTTTTTGAAATTCACGCGGAAAATTATCTGGTTGCGGGTGGTCCGTTTCATCAGGCACTGACCGCCATTCGCCAGGATTATCCGCTTTCTATTCATGGAGTGGGCCTGTCCATCGGAGGAGAAAATCCTCTGAATCAGACCCATTTACAACGTGTTGCTGCGCTGGTTGAACGCTATCAGCCAGCCGTTTTTTCTGAACACCTTGCCTGGTCGACTCACAACGATCTATTTCTCAATGATCTGCTGCCGCTGCCTTATACTGACATCACACTGACTCGGGTCTGCGAACACATCGATCAGGTACAGAATGCGCTGCGTCGCCCCATTCTGCTGGAAAACCCGTCCACCTATGTCGAGTTCAGTGCCTCAACCATGAGCGAGACTGACTTTATCTCCGAGGTGATACGCCGTACCGGATGCGGACTACTGCTGGACGTGAACAATCTCTATATCAGTGGCGTCAACCATAATCGCTGCCCACGGCAGATGCTATTCGAGCTACCGCTTCACCGTGTCGGTGAGATTCATCTGGCGGGCTATACGGAAAGCCGCGATGGAGCAAACGACCGGCTGCTGATTGATTCACACGACAGTCATGTGACCGGGCCTGTCTGGGATCTTTATAACAAGACCCTACGTGAAACGGGGCCGATCGCCACCCTGCTCGAATGGGACAGCAATATTCCACCATTAGATGTGTTGCTGAACGAAGCCAGCCATGCCCAGCGTTACATTACGGAGAGCACGAAAAATGCAACAAAAACTGTATAAAGCCCTCCTTAACCCCGACCTCATGGTGCCAGAAGGGCTGACAGCTTGGAACGGTAGCGATCCAGCGGTACGTTTTGCGGTTTATCGTAATAATGTCATAACGTCGCTGATCGACGCACTGGCCGAAAACTGCCCCGTCCTTGTCGCCCAACTTGGAGAGGGCTTTTTCCGCGCGATGGCGGCGGAGTTTATACGTCAACAACCGCCTTCTTCTCCTGTTTTGGCAGGCTATGGCGCTAAATTGCCGGACTGGATTGCGACGTTTCAGCCGTTGGCAGACTGGCCTTGGCTGAGCGATCTCACCCGGTTGGAAATGTTGTTTATTGAATCGCTGCACGCGGCAGACCCTACCGAACAGACAACAGAAGCAGCTCTCGTTGACGATCCTACACAGTTGCGGATGGTGCTCCATCCCTCGGTACGGCTCTTTAGTTCAGATTATGCCGTTTTCAGCCTGTGGGCCGCACACCAACAAAGTGAAAACGAGATGGCGCTGGACCCATTCCAGCCGGAACATATGCTGCTGTGCCGCGTTGCCGACGACGTGCGAATAATGTTGCTCAGCCGTGCGGAAATGCAATTTGTCGCCATGCTCCAGTCCGGTCGGTGCCTTGCCGAAGCCCTGGAGATTGCCGCCAGGGAGGATGCAACTTTTGAGCCTCAGCCGGTTTTACAACGCATGCAGCACTACGAACTGATCCTTTCTCTATATAGCAACACGGAGCGCTAAGATGGCACTACTCAAAACATTAGTGTTAAAAGGGCAACACATTGCGCAGGAAAGTGTTATCCCCCTTCTGGCGCGCATTAGCCTTGCCGCAACATTCTGGCTGTCGGGCCAAAGCAAAGTGGTGGGATTAAACATAGATATTCTGGAAACACGTACACCCTGGCAATTAGGTATCCCGCGCGTTACCGACAGCTCCGTGTCGCTCTTTATCAGCGAGTACAAGCTCCCTCTGCTACCACCCGATGTTGCTGCCGTCATGGCCGCGACCGCAGAACACTTGTTTCCGCTGCTGCTGATTGTCGGATTAGCGACACGCTTCTCCGCGCTAGCATTAATGGTGATGACGCTGGTGATTCAGATATTTGTTTATCCAGATGCCTGGCCTGTTCACGCTACCTGGCTGACAGCTCAGTTGTATCTGGTGACGTATGGCGGTGGGAGGTTTTCGCTTGATCGCCTGATTTACCGCCATCGTACCACCTGATTCCCCTTCCCTACGTTACTTTATTTTGATTCTCGTTTTCGCCACGAGTGAATGCGGAAGTGATAGTGCGCAGGTCGGCAAGCTGTTGTCTGACGTTTCGGCACCCGCCGCATATTCGCAAATGCAGCATTAGCTGAACATGTTGGGAAAGCACGATTTTTTCATCCAGCGCCTGAGACATCAGGCGCGTAGCTTGATAACAACTAAGCATATTTACCCTCCTGGGAAAACCAACGTTGTGACAAACATTCGCGTAAACGCATACGCGCACGCCAGAGCATCACATTCAGGTTGCTGACAGAAAGCGCCATTTCCTGACAGATCTCCTGAGTTTCAAGGCCAATAAATTCGCGCATCATAAATGCCCGGGCGTTTTGCGTTGGCAACTGCGTCAAACAAAGCTCGAAAACCGTCCAGAACTGCTCCTGCTCGACCGCTTCATCCGGTAAATGCCAGCGCTGTGGGTGCTCATTTCTCGGCCAGTGACCAGATTCATCAAACAGCGCTTCGAAATTTTGCTCATCAACATCATCAGTCAATTGCACGTTGCTGTGCCGATAACGCATACGCAAGGCATCCGAGATTTTGTTGCGCAGGATCGTAAACACCCAACTCTTCCAAGCGGCTCGTCCGGCAAAAGAAGCGGCATTCTTCATCGCCCCTTCCAACGCCTCTTGGACAACATCTTCCGCCTGATGAAAATCATTCAACTGCAAGCTGGCAAACTGCAACATCTGTTTATGCAGCATGGAAAAAAACTGCGGATCCCGCAGCAGATTACTGATATCGGACATCGTGGTTTCTATCTCAACAGGATTGTTCGGGATAACCGGGTATTACGAAACACTATTTTGGTGGAATCGCTTAAATTCACCCACATGACCTAGGGGCTGTTTGGAAAACGGGATAATTCTAAATTAAATCTGTTTTTTGTACAGCAGAGAAAAAGCCTTTTCCCCAGATACGCCTGTTTTTTTGCTCAACCTCAGTGAATCCATTTACGCACAGTATCATAGGCTTTCTCATCCTCACGTTTACCAACAACAATAACCTATATCACGATTTCTTCATCAATCACTTGATAAATCAACCGAAAACCAGATGTGCGTAACTTTATTTTAAAAAACCTGCCAGATTACCGTTTAAACGAGTAGTTTTTGCAAACATAATGGTTTTTCCATTTTCATTAAACTGATACTTAAGTTTTCTCGTTTTTCCCATATTTGATTTATTTTAAGTTTAAAACCAAAAAGGATAATAGATATGCTAATAGTATTAAAATCAAAGTCCATTTATTTAATGGTTTTAATACTGTTAAATGTTTTTATTCTTTTTTCGCTGTAATATGGTTAATCTAAAAGACTATCGGCTTTTCTTAACTACTATTTTATCATTTTCAGATAACGCATTTAAATAAGAGAGTTTTATATAACCATTTGTTTTTAAATGGTATAGAAAAGATAATCCATATGATTTAACCTGATAAATCGGACTTAGAAAAGTCAATAAAAAACACTAAATCGCAAGGTTAATAAAGGAATAAAAATAACGTTAAAAACCAGCAATCTAAAATATGCACGTTCATCACGTGCACATTTTATTATTTTCCGAATAACCTACGGTTAAAATCCTCAATCTTTCCAAACATCACCCGCTTTTGCATAGTCAGGCTCCAACTAGCAGATAAGCCAGCGGCACTCATCAGCCGACGATATTGCTCTTCGTCAAATGGCATATTAAAAGCAATAGCTATCGCTTCCTTAATTAAAACATCACTATTACGGGAAACAAGAACAAAAGGCTCATCTGGGCTGACATTTCCCGCGGAAATAATTCTATAAAGCCAGCCACAACGGCCACTCTCCTGCATAATGGCAGAAAAATTGCTGATACCAGAATGACAGTTAAGTTTGTAACAAGGCGAACGAGGCTGAGTTACCTGAATCATTGCCCCACCCCAACTGAAAATGTCACCAATACAAACATTTTCTTCAGTCAACCCCGTTGTGGAAATATTTTCACCAAACGCTGGAGCAATAAAAAAATCTTCTTGATCAGGAAATTGATGTTTCCAGAAATCATAGTGTTCACGAGGATAATGACAAAGTGCACGATCAGGTCCACCGTGGAAACGGGTTTCAGCCTGCTCATCACCTTCCAATCCTAGAGAAGTCAGACTCAGACTACCATCAACCATTCGTTTATTAATTGCGCTAGCAGAAAGTTTTCCTGATATTTCAATTTTACCTGTATATACCTGCGGACAATACATAATGCACTTTCCTTATTGAAATCAGTCTGACATCACCATCATAAACCAACATTCAACCAATAAAAATGCCGGCAGTCATATCAGCCGGCATAGCAGAAAAGAGAAATTATTCAGCTAGTTATTTCACTTTTTCCTGATAACGTGTTGCTGCTTCATCCCAGTTAACAACATTCCAGAACGCTTTAATATAGTCAGGACGACGGTTTTGGTACTGTAAGTAATAAGCATGTTCCCAAACATCCAGACCAATAATCGGATAACCAGATGCACCAGAAATAGCTTCGCCCATTAATGGGCTATCCTGGTTAGCAGTCGATACAACCGCCAGCTTGCCATCATCTTTCAGTACTAGCCACGCCCAGCCAGAACCAAAACGGGTAGCCGCTGCCTGCTCAAATTTCTCTTTAAAAGAATCTATGCTACCGAAATCACGTTCAATAGCTTCTTTCAATGGGCCTTGCAGAGTTGTACCTAATTTCAGACCTTTCCAAAACAAGCTATGGTTAGCGTGTCCACCAGCATTGTTACGTACAAAAGTACGCTTATCAGCAGGTATCTTATCTAATTGCTGAATCAGATCATCAATATCCAGTCTCGCTAGCTCAGGGAAAGCTTCCAAGGCACTATTGGTATTATTGACGTAAGTCTGATGATGCTTGGTATGGTGAATTTCCATCGTCTGCTTATCAAAATGAGGTTCCAGAGCTTCATAAGAATAAGGAAGAGAAGGTAATGAATAGCTCATATCATGTACTCCAGTCATATAAGAATGGTTCAAAGTCCACACCTTGTGAACAACGTGATCATTATAGTTAATTAAATATTATTGGAAATGTTTATCAATACCATACTCTCATTATGGTTTTGTTATATGACTGTGTTTCAGCAACTTATCAGTTAATTTATCTATATTTAACATTATTATTGGATTAGGATTTTGAATTACTATTTTTGGTTAGCAATTAAACCTAAAGAAACCCGCTACACTAAATGACGATTACGTGAAAAATATTCTTTTTATTGCGTGATCTTCCGCGCAAAAAAAAAACAAAAATTCTCTTTACACTTTAGTTAACTTTGATTTGACATAATATTAACATTCGTAAGGAGAATATTATATGACCAAAATAATGAAGCACCCTATTCCTGCCTCCATCGCAGAACATGCCCTGATGAATAAACAACAATATCAACAAGATTATCAATTATCGTTGCAAGATCCCGAAAGGTTCTGGGGTGAGAAAGGCAAAATTATTGACTGGATTAAGCCCTACACCAAGGTAAAAAATACCTCTTTTGATCCTGGACATATCAATATCCGCTGGTTTGAAGATGGGACACTAAACTTAAGCGTAAATTGTCTCGATCGTCATCTAAAAGAACGTGGCGATCAAACCGCTATTATCTGGGAAGGTGATGATCCAACAGAATCCAAAGCAATAACCTATCGTGAACTACACCATGATGTATGTCAGTTTGCCAATGTATTAAAAAATCTGGGTATTAAAAAAGGCGATGTTGTTGCTATTTACATGCCGATGGTGCCAGAAGCAGCGGTTGCCATGTTGGCATGTGCCCGCATTGGTGCTATTCACTCTGTTATTTTCGCGGGTTTTTCTCCTGACGCCGTATCCGGGCGCATCATCGATTCAAACACAAAATTGGTCATTACCGCCGATGAAGGATTGAGAGCCGGACGCACCATTCCCCTGAAAAAGAATGTTGATGACGCATTAAATAATGCAGCCGTTGTCAGTGTATCCAATGTGATCGTTTTTAAACGTACTGGAAATATTAGTCACTGGCAATCTGGCCGTGACCTTTGGTGGCATGAATTGGTAGCAGACGCTAGTGCTGATTGCCCAGTCGAAGAGATGAATGCAGAAGACCCGCTATTTATTCTCTATACCTCAGGCTCTACCGGTAAACCTAAAGGTGTATTGCACACCACTGGAGGTTACCTTGTATATGCATCTCTGACATTTAAATATGTATTCGACTATCAGCCGGGGGAAGTCTATTGGTGCACAGCAGATGTGGGATGGGTTACCGGGCATAGCTACCTGCTCTACGGTCCCCTTTCCTGCGGCGCTATCACTCTAATGTTTGAAGGCGTACCAAACTATCCTGCGGTTAACCGTCTGAGCCAGGTTATAGATAAACATCAGGTCAATATCCTGTACACAGCGCCTACAGCGATTCGAGCCCTGATGGCTGAAGGCGACAAAGCTATTGAAGAAACAAAACGTACTTCTCTGCGTATTATGGGATCAGTTGGCGAACCGATTAATCCGGAAGCTTGGGAATGGTATTACCAGAAAATTGGTAACAGCAATTGCCCGATTGTCGATACCTGGTGGCAAACAGAAACTGGTGGCTTCATGATCACACCACTGCCGGGCGCAACCGAACTAAAAGCAGGTTCCGCAACGCTACCTTTCTTCGGTGTTCAGCCCGCGTTGGTTGATAATCTTGGTGAGCTACTAGAAGGTGTTTGTGAAGGAAACCTGGTTATTACTGATTCCTGGCCAGGACAAGCACGCTCACTATTTGGTGATCATGATCGCTTCGAACAAACCTATTTTTCCACCTTTAAGGGGATGTATTTCAGTGGCGATGGAGCACGCCGTGATGAAGATGGCTACTATTGGATAACTGGCCGTGTTGATGACGTGTTGAATATTTCCGGCCACCGTTTAGGTACTGCTGAAATTGAATCTGCTTTGGTCTCTCATCCTAAAATTGCAGAAGCTGCTGTCGTAGGTACCCCGCATAACATTAAAGGGCAAGCAATTTACGCTTATGTCACCTTAAATCACGGTGAAGAACCCTCTCCAGAACTCTATACAGAAGTCCGTAATTGGGTACGTAAAGAAATCGGCCCGATTGCTACACCAGATATCCTACACTGGACAGACTCCTTACCAAAAACCCGCTCAGGAAAAATTATGCGCCGTATTCTGCGCAAAATAGCCTCCGGCGATACCAGCAATCTAGGAGACATTTCAACACTAGCAGATCCAGGCGTAGTAGAAAAATTGTTGGAAGAAAAACAAACAATGAGAATTTCGTAACAGATCATGCCGCCGTAAGGCGGCTGTAATCAAAATATAATAAATATAAGAGGATATATTCCGATGAATGACGATATTTACCAAGGGATCGAAAATAACCCTCGTTTTAAAGAATTGGTTGAAAAGCGAGGACGTTTTGCATGGTTGCTATCAATAATCACATTAATTCTGTATGTCGGTTTTATTTTTCTCATTGCATTTTCACCCGAATGGCTAGGTACTCCCCTTTATAATGATTCCAGTATTACCCGTGGAATACCGGTTGGTATTGGTTTAATTATTATTTCATTCATCTTAACCGGCTTATATGTCATCAGAGCCAATAGCGAGTTTGATCACCTTACCTCACAAATTCTCAGTGAGGTAAAGAAATGAAAAAGTTCCTGCTATTAGCAATAATGCTATTTCCTCATCTCACTTGGGCTAATGCAATCTCTGAAACCGGAGAAAGGCAACCTGTCAACGTTCAAGCTATTATCATGTTTGTCCTGTTTGTTGGTTTTACACTCTATATCACTTACTGGGCCTCAAAAAAAACACGCTCCCGTAGTGATTACTACACGGCGGGTGGACGTATTACAGGTTTTCAAAATGGAATGGCAATTGCGGGAGATTTTATGTCCGCAGCATCATTCCTTGGTATTTCCGCTTTAGTCTATACCTCTGGTTATGATGGACTAATTTACTCTATCGGCTTCCTGATTGGCTGGCCTATTATCCTATTTCTGATTGCCGAAAGATTAAGAAACCTTGGACGCTATACTTTTGCCGATGTCGCTTCTTACCGGTTACAGCAACGTCCAATCCGTACGTTATCTGCAATTGGTTCGCTGTTTGTTGTCGCTCTTTATCTTATCGCTCAAATGGTTGGGGCAGGTAAACTTATCGAATTGCTTTTTGGACTCAATTACCATGTAGCGGTCGTATTGGTTGGCATCCTGATGGTACTTTATGTTCTATTTGGCGGTATGCTAGCAACGACTTGGGTACAAATTATCAAAGCTATCCTATTACTAGCTGGCGCCACCTTTATGGCGCTTATGGTCATGAAAACAGTAAACTTCAATTTCAATACGTTATTCAAAGAAGCTGTTGCTGTTCACTCAAAAGGTGAAGCTATCATGAGTCCAGGAGGGTTGGTATCTGACCCAATATCCGCACTTTCTCTCGGTCTGGCATTGATGTTTGGTACTGCTGGTTTACCTCATATTATTATGCGTTTCTTTACTGTAAGTGATGCGAAAGAAGCACGAAAAAGCGTTTTCTATGCTACTGGCTTTATTGGCTATTTTTACATTCTGACTTTTATTATCGGCTTCGGTGCTATTTTACTGGTTAGTCCAAACCCTTCCTTTAAAGATGCTACCGGCGCGCTCATTGGTGGGACTAACATGGCAGCCGTTCACCTCGCTAATGCAGTTGGAGGCAACTTGTTCCTGGGGTTCATCTCTGCTGTCGCCTTTGCCACAATTCTAGCCGTTGTTGCGGGGCTAACGCTGGCTGGCGCATCAGCGGTATCACATGACCTATATGCAAACGCCATTAAACGCGGTAAAACCAATGAACGAGATGAACTGAGAGTATCAAAAATAACAGTTGTGATACTTGGGTTTATCGCAATCGGATTAGGTATTTTATTTGAAAACCAGAATATAGCCTTCATGGTTGGATTGGCATTTTCTATTGCTGCAAGCTGTAACTTCCCAATTATTCTTTTATCTATGTACTGGCGTAAACTCACTACCCGTGGTGCCTTAGCTGGGGGTTGGCTAGGATTAATTACAGCGGTGGTTTTGATGATTCTCGGCCCAACAATCTGGGTCAGCATTCTCGGCCACGAGAGACCAATCTATCCTTATGAATATCCAGCATTATTTTCAATGATTATCGCTTTTATTGGCTCATGGCTATTTTCTATCACCGATAATTCACAACAAGGTATGCAGGAAAGAGAACAATTTAGAATCCAGTTTATTCGATCACAAACAGGACTCGGTATCGCACAAGGAAAAACACATTAGTTACGTTTTTATGTCCAACCTCTCCTTCGGGAGAGGTATTTTCATTAGAAGTCACCTGAATTCAGAGCTATTTCACAAGTTAACCTCTTGTTTTAATCACAGGTTAATGATTAACTATTTTATTTCAATTTATTAATTAAACTATTAATCTGTATGCGAAATAAATCTCCGATTATTATTATTTTGATTCTCTCTTTACTACCGATAATTTTCACTAGCGATTTAGCCGGTGAGTATAAGTTAAAAATAATATTACTGAGTTTCTTGCTAGCAAGTGTTAACGCATTCTTTTATTGTTATAAATATCTTAAACCATTGGTTTTACTTATTTCTCTATTGTGGTCGCTTAATATATCCACATCTTTTTTCTTCTTTAATGAACACCAGATAAGCTTTTCTTCAACTATTGCCAATACTTTTATTAATACAAATAGCAACGAAGCTGTAGGTATGTTGTCCTACAATAAATACTATGTGCTTTTCTTTATTTTCATGTTGTTAATATATTTTTTGTCTATTAGATGGCTATCCAAAAATATAGACAAAAAATTACTCAAATCCAGTTTATGGGCTTTTATTTTTGTCTGCCTATTAGTGCCTGTTGACTACTATATCTCAGGAAAGAAATATTCAGATGACATTATTCTATCAGAACACTTTCTAATGGGAACACCATTCTATAACTCATCAGCAATGGTAAAAGCAATATATGAAAATCAACAAATTAAAAATATTTCTTCTGTTAATGTGAATTTTGATTACATAAAAGAAGATAAAGATATTGATATTTACATATTGCTGATAGGAGAATCAGTAAGAAGAGATCATATGTCTCTGTACGGTTATAACAAAACCACAACACCGACATTAGACACAATGCAGAGAAATATGTTGATATTCAATCAAGCTATTTCCCCAGCTCCAGTTACTATATTATCCTTACCTATTTCGCTTTCTAATATTACTCTATATCAGCTCAGAAATAAGGTTCATTATGCCGACAATATTATATCTTTAGCTAAAGATGCAGGTTTTAGGACAACTTGGATAAGTAATCAAGGAAGATCAGGTAAAAGCAATAGCCTGATTACAGTTATTGCTAATATGGCTGAAAGCCAAAAATGGAATGAATATATTGGATACGATGAAGAGTTACTACCCTATCTAGATGATGCACTAAAACAGAAAGGTAAAAAATTTATTATTATGCATATCTACGGCAGTCATGAGCCATCCTGTAACCGATTTCCCGAAAATAAACTAATATCTTTCTCATCGAACGAAGATGATAATTGCTATGACAGCTCAATAATTTATACTGATCATCTAATAGAGAAAATCATTAATAAAATCAAAGATTATAAAGCATCTATTCTCTATTTTTCAGATCATGGATTACAACGCTTAGATAAAAACGGTGACATTCGTTATCACCACGGAGTTAGTCATCCTAGAAAAGAGGCTTATAATATCCCCTTATTTATTTGGTATAACGATAATGTTGATCCAAAATATCGTCATACTGGTGTAATAAATACCCCTTTCTCAACTTCAGATAATTATTACCTTATCAGTGATTGGCTAGGTATTTATCATAAATTTCCAGAATACTGCCGTTCACCATTAAGCAATTGTTTCAAATCACAGAAAGAGCTAATGGTGATCGATGGTAATAAAAACCTGATGAAATATAGCGAACTTTCTGATGAGAAAGATATCAAAGCTTTAGGTAAATGATTTGGATTCCAATATCCAAGTATCATATACAATACATGGCTGACTTGAATGAAAATAGGTTTACGTTTTCTTATGTCCATAAATAATGTATTTATAGTTGATATCATGGCTAAGTTAACCATAAGAATGCACATAGAAGTAGTAACCAAACAACAATATATACCCGCTTAACTTGAAGATGCAGGATTCAAAACCTGGAAGTCATCATTAATACGACACGACAGGTTCCCGGCAAGTTCCGGTAATATTTCCGTAAAAAAGCGATGTATTGCCTGCCTGAACAAGG
>NZ_JFGV01000034.1:0-56176 GCF_000612035.1 Photorhabdus aegyptia
GATTGATGTGACAGCCGGGCACATCTTGCCGCTGTTGGATATTGCCATACTTATTTCTCCGTAAATTCCATATTTTTCATACCTAACTTACGTCTGCTTATTTTGCGATCAAACATTAATGTAAATTTATATTTTGAACTAATGGATATCAAGGTTAATAATTTAACTAAGTGTAAATTTCTGTTTAAAATTGTTAATGAGTGTAAGTTTTATAAATATTTAATTAACGTGACGATGTAATTTATTTATTTCAGTGAGTTTTACTTAGGGAGATGGTTGTTTAATTTTAATGAAGTTATGGCGTCACAATAGCCAGATGTTGGAAGCTGAAATTGATATTTAACAAATGCTTTGAATGCTAATAACATTTGTCAGTGCAGGAAACTACAGTGAAAGCGATTAGCGACGGCCAATTGGGGCCATAGAAAGCCCCCACTATCACTGGTGATTGAGTGGTGGGAGCAGGTCACACGAGCGGTATTTCCTCCTTTGGCGAGGTTTTTTTATTTTAGATCAAATCATATTTTTTATTTTTCCTTCATCATACGGTTCAGCAATGGCACGGTGACCGCCATAACGATAGCGACAATAAAGGTAGCAATACCAATTTTGCTGAATACGCTGGTATAGAGTGGTAATGTTTGCAATGGGTCCGTAATACCTTTCGGTGCGGCGGTAAGGGCTGCGACATAGCCGCCGAGTAAGGAGGAAGTTGCTTGAGTTAAATACCACATCCCCAGAATAAACCCCATTAGGTACTGAGGAACGAGAGCCGCAATCATTGCCAGACCCAACGCACTGATCATCAATTCACCGACGCCTTGGAACAGATAAACCAAAACAATAAACCAAGCGGAAGTTAAACCTTGTTCATCAGCAAACCACAAACCGGCAGCGGCGGCGGTCAGGAAACCTAAAGAGCATAGGAACATACCCACCGCAAACTTAGCTGGCATTGTCAGGTCCTTACCTTTAGCGCCCCAATGAGTGTATAGCGCGGCGAGTATTGGGCTGGCGACAACGATCCAGAATGGGTTAAGGGCCTGAAAACTGACCGGATTGATATTAAAACCAAGCAACTGATGGTGAACGTTGTGGATGGCGAAGAAGTTGAGAGAAGTTGGCATCTGAGCATATAGGATGAAGAACACAATAGCTTGAAGCATCAAAATGAAAGCAACAAACATTTTGTTACGGCTAACTTTATCCTGTTTGAGTGCTTCCCGGAAAAAGATAAACACTACGATGACAGATAGGGTAATCAGCATAATATTGGCTATTTTCACGTTGTGCATCAGCCATGCACAGACGTAAACCATCACAACACTTCCTGCCACGACCAGAAATAGGTTTGTGTAGTTGATTCGTTGATGGTCGGGTTCGGAACCAATATTACGCACGGTATTGCGACAGAAAATATAGACCAACAACGCGATAATCAGACCAATACCACAGATATTGTAGGTAACGGCATAACTAAATTTTTCCGCAATAACGGGAGCGAGAGCGAGTGAGAACAGCGAGCCGAGGTTGATTGACATGTAAAATAGCGTAAAAGCCCCGTCCAGACGAGGATCTTTGGGGGGATAGCATTTAGACAACAGGCTGGCCGGATTGGCTTTGAACAAGCCGTTACCAACGGCGATCGTTCCCAATGCGTAGAAAATTAAATTAGGGTGCAGGATAGAAAGGCCAGTCATAAAGTAGCCAATTGCCAGCACAATGGCACCCAACACAATGGTTCGTTTAGTTCCCAGTAAGTGGTCACCTACATAGCCGCCAATAGAGATCAAACCAAAAACCAGCGCGGCAAATGCACCGAAGGTAATAAACGCTTGTTCCTGGGAAAATCCCAATTTTTGTACAAAATAGACAGTGAGAACCCCTTGTACGCCGTAGTAGCCGAATCGTTCCCAAAGCTCGACGAAGAAAATCATAAAGAACGGCTTGGGTTGTTGTAATAAACCGATGGATACGGGTTTATTCATAGTTAATTGCCTCTGATTGGTTGAAATACACTCGGTAAATGTACAGTGACGTTCAGTGACATGATTTGTCGCTAAAGTGGTTTTCTTATGTACTTTATTCAAGTGGTCGGAGGACAGTAGATTATTATATGGTTAAAATATGTTCCCGGTGGCCGATCACACTAACATAAAGATATTTATATTGAATTTAATAGTATATTCATCAAGTGAATGCTAAAAATGATCAGGAAAAGAGCTGAATAGAGGCATTGACAAAGGAATGCTATTCAGGCCGTTCAGGGCCTGAATAGTGGAAGAACAATGACTGCCAGGAGGAGAGACAGTTAAACTGCGGCAGCTTCAATTTCCAACATAACTGGACGGAAATTACGCTTGAAATAGATGAGGCCGTGGCCTTGTTCGCTTACCGTGATATGTCTAATCTGAACCAGATACACGTTATGCGTCCCCACTTCTTGAACCTGTTCAATTTCACCTTCAAGACTCGCGAGGGTGCCGGTTAACACTGGTTGACCTAATACCCCTTTTTGCCAGATATTCCAGCGAAAACGCTCTTCCATGCTGACTCCGGTCATACCGGCAAAGTGGCGTGCCATCAATTCTTGTTCGTGGTTTAAAATATTTACACACAGGCGGCCATTTTCCTGAAAAACGGTATTCATAGCACTGTTTCGGTTAATGCATACCATCAGCGTGGGTGGCGTATCGGTGATCGAGCATACCGCTGTGGCAGTGATACCACAGCATCCCGCGCGGCCATCGGTGGTGACGATATTCACCGCTGCTGACAGACTCGCCATCGCATCCCTGAAACGCAGGCGATGTTCATTTTCTACAGACATATTGGCCTCCTGCTACCGATTATTTCAGCAGCTTATCTAACTGGTTGATATCGCTATTATTGTATAAGTGTGGTCTACGCCAACCATGCTGATCATAATCAGCAAGGCAACGATCAACCATATCCATCATTTTTTTCATATTGCCGGAGCCATGAGCATGGCGCAGACATTGCATCCGAATTTCATCCTGACTACCGGCATAGTTGATTTCGTACAACTCGTGACGGCCGCCAAATTCACTGCCAATGGCGTCCCACATCAGTTTTAAAATCTTGATACGTTCAACGTGATCGATACCGTTGGAACCCCGAACATACCGGGCCAGATATTTATCAATTTCAGGGTTGTTCATATCACGTACACTAGATGGTAGATAAATTAGGCCACTGGTGACGTTACTTTCAATAATATTCTTAATCTTAGTGTAGGCCATTGGCGCCATAACGCGATAAGTTTGTATTGCCTGAGTATCCGGCATATAAGCGCCGCCTTTCCACGGTTTGGCTTCTGCCCACATCGCGTCGCTCAGTGACCAAAACAGGTTACGCCATGCAACCACTTCGCCTAGGTTAGCTTGAACTCCCCGGAATTCGATCACGCCGGTACATTCCAGGCTCCTCTGTAGCAGGGCAGTAATAAAATCCAGCTTCACCGCCAGCCGTATACAAGCCTGTAATGGGAACAGGCTGGTGAAACCCGCTTGAATCGCCCAGTTGCGTGCGCGGTCAAAATCACGGTAAATCAGGACATTTTCCCAAGGGATAAATACCTTATCCATCACCAGAATTGCATCGTTTTCATCAAAACGGCTGGATAAAGGATAATCGAATGGGGAACCTGTTGCTCCTGCTACCAATTCATAGGAACCGCGGGAGATCAGTTTCACGCCTTCCGCATCCATTGGCGCGACAAACATCAGGGCGAAATCAGGGTTATCCCCCATGACTTGTGCGGAGCCAAAACCGATAAAGTTATAGTGGGTCAGGGCTGAGTTAGTTGCTACCACTTTTGCGCCGCTGACGATGATACCGGCATCAGTCTCTTTTTCTAGCTTAATATAGACATCACGTGTCTCATCAGCGGGTTTATGACGATCGATTGGTGGATTAACAATAGCATGGTTAAAGTAAACGCCTGTTTCCTGAATACGTTTGTACCAGGTACGGGCATTATCAGCGAATTGACCATAATATTCAGGAAATGCGCCGAGCACGTTACCGAAGGCCGCTTTATAGTCAGGTGAGCGACCCATCCAGCCATAGGTTTGGCGTGACCATTCCGCTATAGCATCACGTTGTTGGCGCAGATCGTCCGCACTGGTAGCAAAGCGGAAGAATTTGTGGGTGTACCCGCCATTGCCGGTATCGGTATTCCAGCACAGGACATCATGAGTTTCCGGGGCGTGCAGGGCATCGTACAACTGACCGATTGAAGCAGCAGAATTACGGAATGCGGGATGTGTGGTGACATCTTTTACGCGTTCGCCATAAATATAAATTTCGCGGCCATCTTGAAGGCTTTTCAGGTACTCTTCACCGGTGAAAGGACGTTTTTTGTCGGCGCGAAAATCTTCTGGTTTCATGTCTACCTCGCAGTCGTCATAAAAGGCGCCGATCTTGATATAATATAATCAATATTGGCACGGAAATGTTAATTTAATGTTTGTTTTGTGTTTCTTAATTGAAGCTTTAGAACGGCGTTTCTTGAATAGATTTTTGGAAGGTTCGCTGGTACTTTTCGTTGGAAAGAACGATTTGTTATTTAAAGTGTGATCCAAGCGAGATTTTGGTGATTGTTATTTCAAGACCTATTTTTTGCTGGTTGGGTTAATCAGATTCGTGGTGATTTTATTATTGAGTTTGGTGACCGTTTATACGGTCACCTTTAGTGGGATAATAGTTATATGAGCTTATGTACCGGAGCCTTGATCAAGGTACAGAGATTAATGTGTACGCAATTTTTTATTTCTGGATGATGAAGGGGCCTCTTCCGTGTTTGCACGCTTTACCGGCTGACGTCTTTTAGCTGTAACTAATCCGATGCTATATTCATTTTCTCCATAACGTCCCTCGTCGCCAATTTCACCTCGAAATTTACTTACATTCCTGAGAAACATTGCTGCTACCGTTTTTGTGCTTTGTAAATGAGCTCCTTCCTCTCTTTCAGGTTCAGATAGATCTGTAAGAATTGAAGCGGCTACTTTTTTATCCTTACCATATACAACAGCTATTGCGGCACCAAAATGAAAAGGATACGCGCTTCCTTTGCTTGTTACTTTCTCAGCTATCATTAACCCTTGTTTTAAATCTGGCAGGTCTGTGTTATCCGTGGATTTTTTTAATGGTAGAACGTCTTCTTTTAAATCTACATCTGATGCATTTTCAATGGATTTATTTCCGAATTTTACGGCCATTGTTACTCCTAGATCTGCTCCACCTGCCGCTTCTTGGGAGTAAGGAAATGGTTTAGTTTCATGTTTATTGTATAAAAGTGTTAGCTTCATATTGTCGGGTCTGAATGGCGCCGGTTGCGGTTACAATCAATACTTGACGGCCTTCAATATCATTGAGGGCAACAGTATGGCCGGCATCGGCACTTTCTGTTCGCAAAGTATCGCCGGTGAGACTGTATTGCCAAATGAAGTTAGGGTTTATCGAGCTATTGGCCTGTTTGGCGTCATACAGGCGTGGATCAATGCTTTGGCTCAAGTGCCCTCGGACATCATATTGATGGCGGGTAATACGAGTATCCGTATCGCCTCCTGCGACAGAGCGGTGAAAGTCGATGTTACGAATAGTCAGGCCACGGTTATCGTAGACATTAACTGTGGGCGTATGTTGATAAAGTTTTGGATCAATGTTTTTCATGATTTACTTCTTGGTTGTATTAAGGATTTTGGTCGTTACAGTTTGGCCTGCGTTCAACCGAATGGACGCTTGGACATATTCTTTATCCAGAAAATAGCGATGAATCCTGTTATCAATATGCCAGACCATACTAATTAATAGTACATCCTGAGTATTGATCTAGTAGTAATTGAAAATATGGGGCATCTTTTATTTTCTGGTTTCTTTTTCATGTATCCAAATATCGGTTATTGGTAAATTCAGCTCAATATATACTTGTTTTAAATGTTATTTCCCTCCGGCCAGATCAATAAAATTTCCGGTTACATATGAAGCTTCATCTGACAGCAACCAGGCGATAGCCTGTGCAACTTCTTTCGGTTGTCCGCCGCGTTTCATTGGTAAGGAATTCTTCACCCGATCAACTCGATTTGGCTCGCCGCCATCGCTATGCATATTGGTATAAATGAATCCAGGACGAACGGCATTGACCCGAATTCCCTGATCTGCCACTTCCAGAGACAGACCAATAGTCAAAGTATCGATTGCTCCTTTTGATGCGGCATAATCTATATATTCGTGCGGTGCTCCCAGTCGAGATGCTGCTGATGAAACATTGACGATTGATCCACCGTGACCTCCATGTCGGAAAGACATTCTTTTAACCGCTTCCCGTGCACAAAGAAAACTGCCGATGACATTGGTGGCAAAAATATCATGCAAGCGATGAGCGGTTAATTGTTCAATCGATGTTTGTGGTTTTAATATCCCGGCGTTATTTACCAAACCGGTGATGCATCCGAGTTCGGCATCGGTTCTCTGGAAGAGTTCTACAACTTGTTTTTCATCAGCGACATCGACCTGAATGGCGATAGCTTTACCGCCGATATTATGGATGGTTTCTATAATTTCCTGAGCTTGATCTTGATTGGTGTGGTAGCCAATGCAAATGTGATGCCCTTTCTCTGCCAAATAAAAAGCCGTTGCGCGACCAATGCCGCGTGATCCGCCCGTAATTAATGTAATTTTTTGCATAATATTCTCATTTAAAGTTTTATATTAAGAAATTAAATATCAAATGAACCAGTATTAGTAAAGAAAAACTGAATGAAAAGCAAATTTTTTCATATTTTATGGGAATGTTTATAATGTTTTTGTTGTTATTTTTATAATTTTTTCTAGTTAAAGGTGAAATAATCTAAGTATTATGTTATGGATATTATATAAATATCTTTAATGACATGTATATCTTTGTTTTTATTGACGATAAAATGAATTTGTTTGTAATTAATGTTTTTAAGGTTTGGTTAATAAATTACGCCTTTGAAGTATAATATATAATTAATCACCTTCAAAAGCGTTTTTTATTTGAATATCTTATGGGTTCAAGGTTGATTTATTTATCCTTTTCATGGTGTTTATTTATATAACTTTGCATTATTTTAGATGACTCATTCAGATGTTCTAATACGGCGGAAATAGTGTCCCATAACTGTGGATTAGCTGCGCCATAATGATGAGTTCTAAAACATCCTTTTATATTGCTAGCACCAAGGATAAGATTATTAATATTTTTTAATAATATTAGTGGTGCAATATTAAGGTAATTTCCTTGCAGCTCATTGAATATTCTTTGAAATGATTCATAATCATTCTTCTCAACAGCATTTTTCATCTTATCTATGTACAGCCATTTTTCTCTCATGTCCATTATATTTAACCTCTTTATTTACTGTCACATTAAAAATTACTATGATTAGTCATCTTTATCCAAATATTCTTGTGCTAATTTGGATACATGATTTAGAAAATCTAACGCCGTGGTGTCCCATAATTCAGGAACAAATTCATCGTAATTCAAGCTCTGAAAGTCTTTTTCTACGTCATCAGAATTACGAATGAAATTATTAATCTCTCTTATTAAACTTATTATAGTTATTGGGTGTTGACAGTTTAGATAATCAGTTACTATTTCATCTATTGTTTCACCAAATAACAGATAATCTTGATGAAAATAAGTCAGTATTAAATCATCGATATATTTTCTTTCTATTTCTTTTTCCATTGAATTAAACCTCTTTGTTTGTTTTTTATTTAAGAATACTTTAACTATTCATCTTGTTTAGTATGTTCGTTTAAAAAATCCTGTGCTTTTTTTGATACATATTTTAGGAATTCAAATGCTGTGGTTTCCCATAATTTAGGGCAAAAGCTAGAACTATAATAGAGAGTTTGAAAGTCTTTCTCTATATTTTCTGAATTATGGATAAGAGACTCTATTTCCTCTATTAGCTCTTTCTTCATTGCTTCATTCGTGGTATCAAGATAGTCATTTATAACGTCATCAAGCTCAGGACCAGATATTATGTCATAGTCTTGATTGAAATAAGCAAACATTAAGCGATTTAGTTCCATCTTCTTCTCCATAAATTTTAATTAAATTTTTGGCATGCTGTTAGTATATAGTATTGTTTACCGTTAAATTCATAATGTCTTAATTACTCATCTTTTTCAGTATGCTCGTTTAAAAAATTTTGTGCCTTTTTTGATACATGCTCTAAAAATTCAAGTGCTGTCATATTCCATACTTCTGGGAGAACGTCAACATCATGATAATGATAATCAAATGTGTTCTCTACATCTTCAGAAGAGTTAATAAGATCGTTGATTTCTTCTATTAAACCTTTTCTCATTCCCTGAGATGCATCATTAAGAAAATCATTGATAACATCATCAAGCTCGGGACCTGATATTATATCGAAGTCCTGATTAAAGTAAGCATGCATTAAAATGTCTAAAAATGGATATTGTCCGGTCATTAAATTAGCCCTTTGGAAATGCTGTTAATATATAAAATGGTTTACCATTGTATTCGGAATACCTTAAAACAACCTTGACTTTATATAATTTTTCCACATATTTCGATCCTCTGGCAACCCCAAAACCAATAGAAGTACTTGAAACATATTCAATAGGTGCAGATACTGTTGGAAGAGCATGTTTAGCCCAATTTTCTAGATGTATTCTATTTGCTTTTAGAGCTTCTGAAATCACTTGCTCCGCCACATCTTGATTGTAAAAAGTACTTGCTCTAGATATGGTTGATAGCCTCGCCCTCAATTCCTGCTCCGATAGCCCAACATGTTTAAGCAAAGTATGCCCACCCGGTTTTAACCCTGTAGGCGATTCATGTTCAATTAACTTAATCCTGCCTACCCGTACAGAAGCAACTCTAACAGCGCCTGCTATTGAAGCAAATGACAATGGTACAGCAATATCGACAGTAAGCCCTATTTCAGAAGCGGTGTAATCATCAGCCCCAAATTCTTTTGCTAAATTTACCGCCTCGCGATAAGTTTCCGTCATGGTTTCCCTGCCGGTAATTATTTGACTGGCAGAAGCATTCATTACGTCAAGACTGTGCGCGCCGATAATAACGCAGGCAGTTTTGGTTAGGGTTGAAGGATCGGGCGCCAGACAAAGAGCGCCAGCGCCAATCAGTTCAACGACTCCTGCCGCTAAACCCGCTCCACCTAATATTCTGTTACTCCAAGTCTCTTCCTCGGTAATGGTATTATCCGACAGGACCGCCGCAAGTTGCACAGGTGATAAAACAATTCGTAATCCATTCTCAGATTCTGAATCAACGGGAGTATCAGTTAAATAAGCGGCATTATTCATCGTCAATAAATCCTGTCATCCCAGAAGCTATAAGAACCGGTTGAACAAGCAAGGTTGTTCCACGTGATATCTTTGTAAGTAAAACAGATGATTTCCTGTGGTACGCTGGCATTACTGTCTCTGGAATGCGGATAATTGCTTTTTATGCTGGATATCAAGGCGTGGCCTAGCCTGATGGAATAGTTTTTTTCTAATCCTCCGGTGAGTGATGTGCGATAATTCTCAAATAAACATTCCAGCTCTTCATTGTCATCGAAGCTTCGCGCCAGTAAAGGCGAAGATTTATCGATGGGTTTTACTACCATAACCGGATGATGGGATACGTGTTGTTCCCTCGTCATTAAATGTTGAAGCGAGTAAATAAAAATCTCATTCTCATGGCCGTGCTGGTAATTATTTCCTATGGAGTTTAAGGAGCCGCAGCCAGCGGAGATCAGTCCCTGTTTTTTGCCTTTCAATGTTAAATAAATGATATTTGCCATACTGATTGATCCTCTAATGTACTTTTTTTATCCTGCGGTAGGGTGTGGGCAAAAAGCAATCAAAAATTTATAAATTTAAGATAATTTACATTTGTAAGAGGAATAAACATAAAAACCGGAATACTTATAAATATGTCATAAAAGTATTTAAGAGAGAGATTAAAAATCTGGGCTATCCAGATGGCGTGTTTGTGACAATTGAATAGCGTGAGTTGACATTCAGGTAGCTACTCAGCAGCCGCTACCTGAATATCTGAGATTATTCTAAGTACATACTATTAATCTGATGAAAAAACGCCATATCCAGTATCCTAGCAAGGCGAATGTAATGATATTAAGAGAGAGTGATTTGAATCTTTTTTTTACAGTTGCATAAATTAAGGGGGATAGAATCAGTAGACATGTTGGAGCAAATACATCACGACTATCATCTATCAGCTCTCTGTAAACAGTACAGAGATTATCTATATCCTGACCACCGATATAATGCTCTTCTTCTAAATATGACATCATATATATAAATAATGCACAAAAGATAGCATAAGTGATATTTAAAACTATGGCTGATTTGCTCATTCTCGAATTCTCATGATTATATGAAGTCTATGACATCAAAAGGTGGGAATCCGAATTCGCCTGTCATATAGTAAGGATTTTGCATATGTTGTGTTTCCTTTTCTTAAATTAATTTATTTATACCGGCACTCCGGTTGCCATCATTTATCCTTCAAAAAGCTCCAGTGGGTTACAGAGTCTCAGTATATTCAGAATTTTAATTCTTGGAAGAGATTTTGTAATAAAAATGAGTAAGTTTATCACGAATTAATAGAGCGATGTTTGCGGAACAAGCAGAATAAAATGCCGGGCTTGGTATAATTAGCATGGATATTTATTTTTCGTGAATATTTCTTTCTCGCCAATGACTAGGCGAGCAGCCAACTAATCGATTAAAGAAGCGGGCAAAATAGGCTGGATCTTTAAATCCGAGCTGGTAAGCAACTTCAAATACTGGGCAATCACTGAATAATAATAGCCGTTTGGCTTCACGCAATTGACGGTCAAAGATGAGCCGTTTCGGTGGACGGTTGGTAAACCGACGGCACATATCTTTTAATCTCGATTCTGTAATATCTAACTTATGGGCATATTCCGGCACGGAAAGATGATGATGATAATAATTATCTATTAATTGGTTAAAGCGCTGAAATAATTTAATTTCTCCTCGCACGCCATTAATCGGGTGATCATCAAGAGGAATATTGCGTAATAACAGTGTAAATATAGCTTGTGCTAAGAATGTCAGCGATTGCTCTCGACCGATAAAGTTATTAGATGATTCGCGGGCGATTAACGCCCAATAGTGATTAAAAGCAGCCAGCTCTTCCGGTTTATCGGCGACAGATAAGCAAATAGCCGGAATATCAAGAATATCTTTATTAGCCGGATAGAGTGATTCCAATAACGGTAATATCAGATCTTGCCGTACGGTAAGAACATATCCATCACTGTCGTCTTGAGTGAAAAAAGCGTGGGGAACGGAGGGCGGAGTCAGGATAAACAGCGGTGCTTGTACAGAATAGTGTTGAGCATCCAACTGTAATTCAATATGGCCGGTGATCAAAAAATGAAGTTGGAAAAAACCATCGTGACGATGAGCTTGCATATTACGACCAAAAAATGCCGCCATCCGGCCAAAGGTCTGATAATGCACATCATCAGTGCCTTGAGTTTCATCATAATCCTTGCTGATATCAATGTTGGCAATGATAGGTTCAGCCATGATGGTTTTTCCTTTTTATTGAAATTACTGCGTTGTTCTCTGTCTGGCGTGTTTCATTGGGATCAGCCAGATAATCGCTGTGCCAATGATCAATAACCCGGCAACGAAATAGAGGCCGGTATTAAAACTTCCGGTCTGATCTTTCAGCCAGCCGATTAATAACGGACTGAGTGCTGAACCTATGTTGCCTGTAGCGCTAATAACCGCAATGCCGATCGCTCTTGCGCGTAAGCTGATAGCTTGATCCGGCGTGGTCCAGAAGACCGCCATCGCGGTAAATGAACCGGTTGAAGCCATAATAATCCCGATGAGCTGAATGACGCTGTGGTTGGTCAATGAGGTCAGTATCCAGCCCGCGGCGGCGAACAAATAGGGTAGCGCTGTATGCATTTTGCGTTCTTGTAGTCGGTCTGAACGGCGACTCCAGTAAACCATCCCGATGATGGTACAAAACTGAGGAATGGCGGTCAGAATGCCGATCATGATGTTACTGCTGTCCTGATTGAAGCTTTGCACAATCTGTGGCGTCCAGATATTAATCGCACTCAAGGTATTGGTAAGGCAGAAGTAGGCCAGGGTATACATCAGCATGATCGGCGCGAAAATTTCACGCCATATGCTGGGTTTTTGCATGGCCTGGTGAGTTGATGAGCTTGCCGGTTGAACCTGAGCGGGCTGGTCGTTATCCATCATCTCTTGTAAGCATTTTTTGTCTTCATCTGTCAGCCAGTTAGCGCGTTTTGGCGAATCATCAAGATAGAACCAAACGACAATTCCCAGTAGCACCGAAGGAAAACCTTCCAGTAGGAATAACCATTGCCAGCCGTGAAGGTTCAGCAGGCCATCCATTTCCAGAATATAACCGGAAGCCAGAGAACCAAATGCCATCGTCACCGGCATTGCCACCATAAACAGCGCATTGGCGCGGGCGCGATAGTAAGCTGGGAACCAGTAAGTCAGATATAGCAGGATACCCGGCACGAAACCTGCCTCGGCGATACCGACCAGCATACGCAAGATATACAAGCTGGTTGGTCCGGTGGCGAACATGGTGGCAGTGGAGGAGATCCCCCAAAGCACCATGATAGTCGCTATCCAGCGTCGCGCCCCGACGATGCTGAGCATGATATTGCTAGGAATACCGAAAATGACATAAGTGGCATAGAACAGCGTTGCCGCCAGACCGAACATGGTTGCGTTCAGTCCAAGATCTTTACCCATTGTCAGGCCGGCAAACCCGATATTGATTCGATCCAGAAACGAGAATACAAATAAGACGAATAGGAAAATAATCAGGCGACGGAATAGTTTGTTAATGACGGATTGCTGTTGTGCCGTGAGTTGCTTATGTTGAGCAGCGGGATTGCCCGGCTGTTGCGCAGCGGTTGATGAATCGCTCATTGTCATTTTCCTTAATTGCTTTTTTATTTGTATTACATGGTCATGGCAAATCAAAAGGTTATCGGGTAAATCGGTTGTTAATGTTGTACTGGTTGAGATTAATAAACATCAGATAAAGGCGCTGCCGGAGAGTCTTTATTCGCATTAAATCTTGCAGCTAGCGCTTCCGCTGTCCGAGCCAATAAAGTGGTGTCGATACCAACAGCAACAAATAGTGCGCCGAGTTTCAGGTAATGCTCGGCAACATTGGGAGCCGACATCAGAATGCCCGGCGCTTTACCCGCCGCTTTGATTTGAGCGATTGCCTGTTCAATTGCAGCTTTCACTTCAGGATGTTGCGGATTATTGGCAAAGCCCATATCGGAACTCAGATCCGCCGGACCGATAAAGACGCCATCCACCCCTTCTACTTTGAGGATCTCCGGCAGGTTACGGAGTGCTTCACGGGTTTCTACCTGAACCAGAACGCAAATTTCATCGTTGGCGCGATGGAGATAATCAGGAATTCTGTTCCAGTGAGAAGCTCTTGCCAGAGCGCTACCCACGCCACGGATACCCTCTGGTGGATAACGGGTTGCGCGAACCGCTTCATATGCCTGCTCAGCGTTTTGTATCATGGGGATTAATAAAGTTTGGGCGCCGATATCCAGCAGTTGTTTAATGATAACCAGATCATTCCAGGGCGGGCGCACAATGGGATGACTTGGATAAGGGGCGATGGCTTGCAATTGGCTTAAAATCGTCTGAACATCGTTCGGTGCATGTTCGCCATCGATAAGTAGCCAGTCGAAACCGGCTCCGGCCACTAATTCAGCGCTATAGGGGCTACAAAGCCCCAACCATAAACCGATTTGCGGCTGGCCTGCTTTTAATGCCTGTTTAAATTTATTGGTTAACCGATCCATATTTTTCCTCCTTAAACAAAACGGCAACTGATAGCGCCGAGGGGGCCGTAATCCACATGGAAGGTATCCCCTTTATTGGCTGGAACCGGGCGGGTAAAAGAGCCGCTGAGGATAATTTGCCCTGCTTCAAGTTGAACGCCATGTGGGGCCAGTTTGTTTGCCAGCCATGCGACACCGTTAGCTGGATGATTAAGCACCGCAGCCGCGACGCCCGATTCTTCAATCACGCCATTGCGATAGAGCAAGGCGCTGATCCAACGCAGATCAAACTGATCGGGTTTAATCGGACGGCCGCCCATAATGACGCCACCGTTGGCGGCATTGTCAGAAATCGTATCGAACACTTTGCGTGGACGCTTGGTTTCCGGATCGATGTTATGGCAACGGGCATCGATCAATTCCAACGCAGGAATGATGTAATCGGTTGCATTGTAAACATCAAACAGGGTGCAGTTCGGGCCACGCAAAGGTTTTGCCAGGATAAATGCCAGTTCGACCTCAATACGGGGCACAATAAAGCGATCGCATGGAATATCACTACCATCAGGAAAAAACATATCGTCCAGCAGAGCGCCATAGTCCGGCTCGCTGATTTGTGAACTGGCTTGCATCGCTTTTGAGGTCAGGCCAATTTTATGGCCTTTGAGTACGCGGCCTTCGGCAATTTTCAATTCCACCCAGTGACGCTGAATAGCATAAGCATCATCGATGGTGATTTCAGGGTAATCCAATGAGATCTGGCGTATTTGTTCACGGCTTTTTTCTGCCTGATGCAGACGATGTGCAACCTGTGATACGACTTCTTTCTGTAACATGCGGTTAAACTCCTGTGTCCTCGATGCCGCCAAAGCAGAGGTATTTCACTTCCAGATAATCTTCGATGCCGTAACGTGAACCTTCACGTCCCAAACCCGATTGTTTAATGCCGCCAAATGGGGCGACTTCATTAGAGATCAAACCTTCATTGATCCCGACCATGCCGCTCTCCAACGCTTCTGCTAAACGGTAGATCCGGCCGATATCGCGGGAATAAAAATAAGCTGCTAAACCAAATTCAGTATCATTTGCCAGATGGATGGCTTCTGCTTCATCACGGAATTTGAACAGTGGCGCGATAGGTCCGAATGTTTCTTCTTGAGAGATAAGCATGGATTCATTGACATCAGCCAATACGGTAGGTTCAAAGAACAGACCGCCCAGAGCGTGGGGTTTACCCCCGGCCAATATGCGTGCGCCGCGGGAAATGGCGTCACTGATGTGTTCTTCTACTTTATCGACAGCGGCTTGATTGATCAGTGGGCCTTGTTGTGATTTGGCATCGCTGGCCGGGCCAACCTGCAACTTGTTGACTGCTTGTGCCAGACGTTCGGCGAAAGCGTCATAAATGGTTTCCTGAACTAAAATTCGGTTAGCGCAAACACAGGTTTGACCGCTATTGCGGAATTTTGCTATCAGCGCCCCCTGTACAGCGGCATCAATATCGGCATCGTCAAAAACGATAAATGGCGCATTGCCGCCCAATTCCAGCGATAGCTTTTTCACGGTATCGGCACTTTGTGCCATCAATAGCTTGCCGATGCGGGTTGAGCCAGTAAAAGAGAGTTTGCGAACAATCGGGCTTTGGGTCAAAACACCACCGATGGTTTTTGCATCGACGCCAGTCACCACGTTGAATACCCCCGCAGGAATGCCGGCTTGTTCCGCTAGCGCAGCCAGAGCCAGAGCTGAAAGCGGGGTTTCTGAGGCGGGTTTTAGGATCACTGTGCAGCCCGCAGCCAGCGCAGGGCCAACCTTGCGAGTGATCATCGCATTGGGGAAGTTCCACGGAGTGATCGCCGCCACAACGCCGATAGGTTGTTTGATCGTGACGATCCGTCGGCCTGGCATCGGGCTTGGGATAGTTTCACCGTAGGTGCGTTTACCTTCTTCCGCAAACCATTCGATGAAATTGGCGCCATAAGCGATCTCGCCCATAGCTTCTGCCTGTGACTTCCCTTGCTCCCGGCTCAACAGTTCAGCCAGTGCTTGTTGATTTGCCATTATTAACTGAAACCAGCGTTGCAGAATCTGGCTGCGTTGTTTGGCTGTCATTGCTCGCCAGGCAGGCAGGGCTTGTTGAGCGGCTTCAATTGCGCATTCTGTTTCAGCCGCCCCCATATTACTGACATGGGCGATAACTTCACCATTTGCCGGGTTAGTCACCTTAAACGTTGCTTGGTTGTCGGCATCAACCCATTGCCCGTTGATATAAGCTTGTTGACGCAGTAATTCTGTATTTACATTATTTGTCATGATTTTTTTCTCCTAAAGACACTTGTGTGAGAGGTTTTCGCTGGTAGAAAGTTACTAGCTGCTGGCATAACCAACACAATCCAGCGCAAACTGCCATCACAAAGGCCATAGCAAAAGGGGTTTCATCTTGTAGTAAAGAGACGGCAACACTGGCGAACGCTGCCATACCGAATTGTGCGGAAATAGCGAGCGCACTGGCGCTACCGGCAAGTTGACCGCGATGTTGAAGTAATAAAGAGAGGCTGTTAGTACCAATGGCATTAACCAGCGAGATAAACAGTACGACCAAAATGACGACTACAGTCAGACTTTGCTGATAAAAGATAACCAGCAAGATGCCGAACAGTAATTGAGCACTGGTTTGGATAAATAACAGGCGAGAAACATCGTAGACTTTTAGTAAACGGACATTAAGCAGCACTATTGCCATCATGCCTAATGCGTTACAGGCGAACAGTAATCCGTAGTAATTCGCCGGAACCTGAAAGTAATTGATATAGACGAAAGGGGAGCCGCTGATAAATGCGAACATAGCGGCACAAGTAAATGCCAATGTGCCGATAGTCGCCATCGCTTCACCGTCAGTCAGTAACTTGCCGTAATTTTTAAACGCGGTGATAAGTTTTCCATTGTTACTCTGAACGGGCAGCGTTTCTGGCAAGAAAAATAGTAATAATATTCCACTGATACAGCCGAACAGGCCCAATAGCGTAAATATGGCCTGCCAATTGAAATAGGTTAACAATAAGCCACCGAGTAATGGGGCGATAAGCGGCGCTATCATGGTCACTAAAGTCATGAGTGATAGCACGCGCGGTAATTCCTGTGGGCCATAGATATCACGGGCGATAGCTCTGCCCATGACCACCGCGGAGCCGCTGCCGAATGCCTGTAATGCGCGCAGTAAAATCAGCTGTTCAACTTGTGTCACTAAGGTACACAACGCACTGGCGACGACGAATAATGCGATACCACTGAGCAGTAGTTTTCTGCGCCCTAAATGGTCGCTCAGTGGGCCGTATAACAGCATGCCAATACAGAAACCGGCGAAAAATACGCCTAAGGTATGCTGCATTTGCCCTTGTGTCGCCTGTAATTGCCTTGCCATTTCCGGCAAGGCTGGCAGGTACATATCAATCGACAGAGGCCCGAAGGCCACCAGCGCGCCTAATAAAGGGATTAACCAACGAGGAGGATGCTGATGAAAAGATTTCGGCATCACTACTCCTTACGAAACAAGGCATGGACGTTGTTTTGTTTGTAGTTCAATACCGGATCTAATTCTTCCATCGTAAAAGAGAGGGCAAGGTAACGTTGCGCCATCAGCGAGGCAAAATGTTGTTTGATCAGAGGAAACAGTATCTCACCAACCTGTTGACGGCTTTCAAGGCTGCGTCCTGCGCCGATTTTTAGTGTCATATGGACGAATGCGTAATCGTGTTTACCATCAGCCATTTGCCAGGTATCTAGCCAGATGGCGCGGCTGCGTATTCCTCCTAATGGGAAAATGCCGGTATCCGCCAGCGCCTGATTCACTTTGGCAAACAACTCCGGCAAATTGGCTTGTTCGCGGATGTTTTCTGTACATTCAGCATAAAAATGTGGCATAGGTTACTCCAAATCAGGGGATAGACTGTTATTGGCGATGTAATCAGGTAGCGGGAATACGGCGTTGACTTGTCCGGTGCCGGAACTGGCAAACAGTTCGGTCAAAAATTCCACTTTACCGTCATATTTATCCCAACCGAGTAGACCTAATAGCATCACTGTGTCGTGCATATTGCCTTCGCCATAACAATAATCTGCATATTCCGGCAACATCTTGCAGAACTCTTTGAATTTGCCCTCTTTCCAGAGCTGAACCACCCGATGATCCATCTGTTCGTCGAATTCTCGGGTGTAGCTGTTCATGCCTTCTTCAGCACGCTGATCATCAATAAAACGGTGAGAAAGGGAACCGCTGGCGAGTACAGCAACGGTGCCGTCATATTTTTCAATCGCTTTCAGAATCGCTTCCCCAAGACGACGACTGTCTTCAAAAGCATGGACAGTACAGAATGCGGAGATTGAGACCACTTTAAAATGCCGGTCACTATTCATGTAACGCATTGGTACCAGCGTGCCATACTCCAGTTTCAGGCTTGGGATTTCATGCGCCTGAGCGCGTACGCCGACACTGCGCGCCTCTTCTGCGATCATTTGCCCCAATTCAGGATTGCCGTCATATTCATAACTCATATCCCGGATGAAGTGGGGTAATTCATTACTGGTGTAAATGCCGGAGAAATGGTCGGCGCAATTGATGTGATAGGCACTATTCACCAGCCAATGCGTATCAAACACAATAATGGTATCGACCCCCATTTCGCGACAACGGCGGCTAATCTCTTTGTGACCATCAATGGCCCCCTGACGGCAACCGTGATGCTTTCCCGGTAATTCAGACAGATACATGGATGGCACATGTGTAATTTTGGCTGCTAACGCTAACTTACCCATAAAATCCTCATTTGATATCAGGACGGCGAACCGGAATTCGCAGTGGTTAACGCTGATGAAACGGTTAGACTCCCCAACGCGGGATGTGATGATCCCCCATAGAGATACAGACGTTTTTCATCTCAGCAAACACTTCAAAGCTGTATTCACCGCCTTCACGGCCGGTGCCGGAGGCTTTCACGCCGCCGAATGGTTGACGCAGGTCACGGACGTTCTGGGTGTTGACGAATACCATGCCGGCTTCAATATTACGGGCCAGACGCAATACCTTGCTGACATCTTGCGTCCAGATATAAGAAGCCAGACCGTACTCCACGTCATTTGCCAGGCGCAGACCTTCTGCTTCATCTTTGAATGGCAGCAGGCAGGCGACAGGGCCGAAGATCTCCTCCTGAGCAACTCGCATACGGTTATCAACATCCGCCAGAACCGTTGGGCGTAGGAAATTGCCCTCTTTTAGGTGCGCCGGTAAATCAATCGGTTTATCTGGGCCGCCAGCCAGCAACGTGGCGCCTTCTTCTACTCCCAGACGGATATAGCCGGAGACTTTTTCCCAATGCGGTTTGCTAATAAGTGCGCCGATCTGAGTGTTTGGATCTTGTGGATCACCCACCCGTAAACGATTAGCGCGTTCAGCAAAACGCTTAATAAACTCAGGGTAGATACTTTGCTGAATAAAAATACGTGAACCTGCGGTACAGCGTTCACCGTTGATAGAGAAAATGGTGAACAGGGCGGCATCCAGTGCTCGCTCAATATCTGCATCTTCGAAAATCAGAACTGGGGATTTTCCTCCTAGCTCCATTGAATATTTTTTCAGGCCGGCGTTTTTCATAATCTGACGGCCGGTTACGGTACCGCCGGTAAACGAAACCGCGCGTACATCGTGATGTTTCACCAGCGCGTCACCGGCGGTAGCGCCATATCCCTGAACCACATTCAGCACACCGGCAGGGATACCGGCTTCTAGTGCCAATTCGCCTAAACGGTTTGCGGTTAATGGGGAGAGTTCTGACATTTTCAGTACTGCGGTGTTACCTAGTGCTAAACAGGGAGCTACTTTCCAGGTGGCGGTCATAAATGGCACGTTCCACGGAGAAATCAGCGCACAAACGCCAACGGGTTGCACCAGTGTGTAGTTGAGCATCTTGTCATCGACGGGATAGGTATGACCGTTCATTTGCTGACAAATTTCAGCAAAGAAGTTGAAGTTGTGAGAAGCGCGTGGGATCAGGACATTTTGTGTTTGATGAATGGGCAGACCGGTATCTTTGGTTTCCATTGCGGCGATTTCAGGCACATTTTCATCGATCAACTCACCCAAACGGCGCATCAGGCGTGCACGCTCTTTCATCGGCAGATCTGCCCATTTGGGGAATGCTTCCTTGGCGGCGACGACGGCTTGATCAATCTCCTCTTGACCACCGGCAGCGACTTCTGCCAGCACTTCGCCGGTAGCAGGATTTGTGGTTTCAAAATAGGTTTTACTGCTGACGTTTTTGCCGTTGATCCAATGGTTAATTATGGTCATTACAGGCTCTCCTCATACTCTTGCTGGCTGACAATACGGTTGACCAGACGTCCAACACCTTCAACTTCAACAATAACTTCATCTCCCGGCGCCACATCGGATAATCCTTTTGGCGTCCCGGTGGCGATCATGTCTCCCGGTTGCAACGTCATAAAGTCGCTTAGATAAGCGATCAAGAATGGAATATTGAAGATCAGATCAGCGGTTGTACCGCGTTGACGTAATTCACCATTAACCCAAGTGCTTAGTGTCAGATTATGTGGATCGGGTACATCTTCTTTATCGACGAACCACGGACCGATGGGAGTCAATGTATCGCGGCTTTTTACCCGGAGATTAGGGCGATAATAATTTTCCAGATAGTCACGGATTGCGTAATCGTTACAGACGGTGTACCCGGCAACGTAATCCATCGCCTGTTCTTTGGTGACTTTGTGGGCGGCTTTGCCGATGACAACAACCAGTTCGGCTTCATAATGCATGTATTCCACATTATCAGGGCGAACGGAAACCTGACGATGACCGGTCAGGGTATTGGCGGCCTTGATAAAAACCAGCGGTTCTTTGGGGGGCTTAAATTCCAGCTCGGTGGCGTGATCAGCATAATTCAAACCGAGGGCGAACAGGGTGCCGTTTGCGGGGGGCAACCATTGGACGGATTCGCCGCTGATTTTGCTGCCATCTGTCAGACAGACATTTTCCTGTTCATCGACAGTAACAATCAAATCGCAACCTTGATAGTGAACTCTTGCGTGTTTCATGCTTTTTCTCCCGCTTGCACAACCTGATTTTCCAGTGATGGGAAACCTGCTGCCCGAATAACAACTTTATCGCCCGGCTTGATAGCGACACGTTGGTGTGGCGTCCCAAGCAGGATGACATCTCCCTCTTTGAGAGTTGCGAAATCACTTAATGCTGCGACTAATTCCGCGGCTGAACGCACCAGATCGGCGGTTGACCAGCGATTGACTTCCTGACCATTGATTTCGGTAATGATATCTAACGCATCAATTGATTCAGGATGAGCCATTTGGCCTATGGGGCAAAAGCCATCACGACACTTAGCTTTAATTGCCGGACGATAAAAAGCGGTTTCAGGCAGGCTGACTTCATTAGCTAATGCATAACCTGCGATATATTCGGCTGCGTTTTCGATAGCAACTTTGCGGGCGGTTTTACCTATTATTAATGCCAGCGTCGCGCCGCTTTGAACCTCTTCACCTACAGGATGGGGAATCGCTTCACCGGAGGTGATAACGGTATTCCGTGGTTTAATAAACCACACAGGTGTCTTAGGTAAAGTGCTATACGGTGCTTGCTGAAATGAGTCACGCCAGAAATCTACCTGGCTCTGATGGTTGAGGGCTACGGCGAAGACAGTGCCTTTCATTAACGATTCCTCATGAACTTAAACTGGTGGTTTTAAGATGCATTTATTAATATATTAATAAACTACAAGGCGCACTGTTGCAATATGTTAATGTGTTTGTTAATTTTAATTGTGATCTCAGTAACAATATCTCTACTAAATTTATTTTTTATCGTTATTAATCAGTGTATTAATCTTTTTGTGGATAAAGTGATTGCTCCTGTATTAACCTTTTATTAACCTGATTTTCAGAGTTTATTTTTGTTTACTTATTAATATTTTTATGATTTTTTCTTTGTGGTTGACTGAGGGACGTGCTAGTCTTTTTTATTGTGGTTATAGAGTGAGATAGCACTCGTAAATCAGTAATTAACTAAATAAGAGCCTTCATTACCCATGCATGAATCTCTGACAATTGCATTACTTCAAGCGCGAGAAACCGCGATGGGTTTTTTTCGCCCAATCCTTAAGAGTCATAATTTGACTGAACAGCAGTGGCGTATTATCCGCGTACTGTCTGATAATCGGTCGATTGATTTTTATGATTTATCTTGCCAGACCTGTATTCTTCGCCCAAGTTTGACCGGGATATTGACTCGCATGGAGCGTGATGGCTTGATCTTTCGTCTTAAACCGATGAATGACCAACGCAAACTTTATGTTTCTTTAACCCCGGATGGTCAGAAACTTTATGAAAAGGCGAAAGAGCAGGTGGAACAGGGATATCAGGCTATTGAAAAAGCCTTTTCGCCGGAAAAACTGGTTCAGCTTTCAGCTTTGTTGGAAGAATTAATTGCTGTGGGCAATAACTCACAGATAAATACGGAAAAGGATATTAAGTAAATAGAATTTTTATTGAAAATGATAGATGAGAGTTTCCCTCAATCGTAATGTGATTTCATTATTCTTGAGGGATAAGGCAATAATTTCCGCTGGTTAAAACCCAAAGAGTGGTTTTATTTATTGATAGAGAACTGTTGTTTCCTTTCTAAATTAAACTCTAAATGGCGTAATAAGATAAAATTATGCATTTTGTTTTAGTTCAATGCCGAATAAGGAGATATCCTCCGCAATACAGTCGGATATACCGCTGTATCAAGAGTTGGATAGCAATATGTTGTTACATTCTTTTTTCCTGAGTTTTTCGGCATTTCCTAGATTATCGGAATTCTTTAAATCTATAGGCTATATAATTATTTGATTTTTTTAAATTTAATGAAGTAATAAAGGATGACTTGAAGCACTATTTGGCGGATTAATTTGGATTTTTTAAGGAAATTAATTCTATTTTAGATGAATTCGAGGCTTAAATTATATAGGTATCTAGATACGATTTACGCAGGACACCTCTTCAACACTCAATATATTCAATGCAGAACGGTTTTAATACCGCGTAGATTGAACATGATGGTTCAAAACGAACTTGATATCGGAGCTTAACCAATCCCCTCAACACTGGAAATCAATAAGAATAATTAATGCAATGCTTTTTGCAATTCTGGAAACCCTTGTTTCTGCGCAAGGGTAAGAAAGCGTAAGAGCGAGGAAAAGCCTTACTCAAAGTAGTGGTGTGGCTTTCAATGACATCAGGTTTTGACATGGGACAAAAAACCGAACATTTAGAGTTATTTTGTTCGGTTATCTTCAACCGCCGGGGCAGTATACGGAAAATTTCATCACTTAAAAGAGATTTTTTGTATTTTTTTGTAAAAAATTACTTAATTTTTTGATTTCAAAAAGAAATTATTTCTTTCATTACGTATATTATGGCCCGCAAAAAGCTCGTTTTTTGAGCAATTTAATATTCATTTTCTTATGCAAAAGGCTGAAATCCTGAAACCAAATGGTATAAGTCACAAATGATTTCATAAGGTGAATATTTATATTCATATATTTCATCAAGTTAATAACCGAACAAAATAACTCTAAATGACCAGTAAACGCACCGCCTTGGCGGCCTGACTGTTTAATCTGTCGTGATGTTGTTTTAGGCAAAATGTATGTAAATAGATGTAGATAAGGAATAGATGAAATGAAAAAGCAAATGATGAAAACCAGCGTATTAGCCGCAGTGCTCCTGAGCATGGGGATGGGTATGGCACATGCTTCAGGTGGTGCTACGGTAAACGTGCTGGCTACCATAGGTGCCTCAACCTGTGATCTCAATGTCACAGGTACGGACATTGCTGGTAATAACGGCTCCTACACTTTAGATATGGGAACAGTTACCCAGTCAAACATTGGTACTGACATCGCTACTGCTCATTCTTTAGGAAAAGACTTAGAGGTTAAATTAGCTAACTGTAGTAACAAAATGGGAAATGTCACAAACAGTACTAAATTCACTCCTTCACAAGATATTCAAGTACAGGTTTTGGGACAGACTCTTACTGGTAACGACAAGATCTTCAACGCCAATGCTAAGGCTGACGTAGGGGTGGCTGTGTATGACACGACGAATAACGCCATGACTAAAGCAACTCCTATTATTATCGCCGCTGATGCCAAAGAATTCGATCCAGCCAGTCCAACAGATGGGGAGGGCATGAAAAAATTCAAAGTGGCACTGGTTTCCAAGTCCAAAACCACCGTACCAGCAGCCCAAGAAGTAATAGCACCAGTAACATTCCAAGTGGTTTATAAATAATCATACGCCATCAAGTGCTAAGGGCATCATAGCAGCGGAATTGGACAGGGAAGTCCAATTCTTGCCGATGCAACACCAAACCAGACACATTCAGGTGATTCAGTGAAAAGATTGATGACAACGATGATGGTGGCCGGTCTGTTAGGCTGCCCGATCGCTTCCGCACAGGCGGAGGGGGTGGGGATCAATGCCACCCGCATTATCTACCGGGCGGATAGCCACGCTGCAACCGCTTCGCTACGCAACAGCAGTCAAGAGGCCGTCTATCTGATGCAAATGACGGTCAGCACTGCTCCACAGGGGGGCAAAACCGCGCCGTTTGTAGTAACTCCGCCCCTGTTTCGTATGGAGCCCGGCAGCCAGAATCAAGTACGTATCATCAAAACCGGACAGGCACTGCCCGTCGACCGGGAATCCCTGTTCTGGTTTACTGCACAAGCCATCCCATTAAGCTCCGAATCCGCTAATCCCTCTGGTAAGCAGATCACCGGGGGAGTACAGGTTGCTCTGGCTAACACAATTAAATTGATGTATCGCCCGTCAGGGCTGCCGGTTTCTTCGGAGCAAGGGTTTGGTTCACTGCGCTTCAAACCAACAGCCGAGGGGATAACGGTCACGAATCCGTCCCCCTATTACATCACCTTCGCCTCCCTGAAAGTGGGCGGACAGGAGCTGATGACGAAGCAACAGAAAGAGAACATGCTCTCACCGTTTTCGGCTCTGTTTTTACCCCTCAAAGGGGCACATTACCCGGCCAAAGTGAGCTGGAGGGTAATTAATGACCTCGGCGGAGAATCCACCTATCAAGGGGAGATACCGTAATGTGCAAACCGTGGACTCTTATCAGACGGACAACACTGGCCGGTTTGCTCTGTACCGCCTCCCTACCTGGGGGAGCCAGTTCAAACACGGCAGAACTGACGCTGGCTCTGACGCTGGAACAGCCAACCTGCGAACTCAACGTACAGACATCCCGTGTCGAGTTCTCATCCATCCCGCTTAACGAAGTGCAGCGCAGCAGCACGGAACATATCGCAGCGGCGGACAACAAGCCTGTTACGCTGGCATTGTCAGGCTGCGCGGGATCAGCCAGAGCGGGCCGTACTCCGGCGATTAAAATAGCCGGCCCCACACCGGAAAACCACCCGACGTTATTTCGGGATAAATCTTCCTCTGTGGCGGAAAACGTGGGTTTTGGCCTGCGCTATCAATCACCGGGAGGCGGGCTGGGAAGCTACCTGAAAAATGGCGATTATGTGGATTTAGCGTCACCGGGTAGCGCCGCTAAAGACGGTCAAATCACCTTCCAGATGGATATGCGGCATGAATCCGGCACGGCTGTCCCCACCCCCGGTGAACTGACCGCGCACATTCAATTTCAATTTGACTACCACTGAGTGTCGCTCAGGTATCAGGAGGCGTTGTGGAAACAGGTCGGGTACGCACAACGCGGTACAGGCTGGCGCCACTACTATTCTGGCTGGGGTTAGGCGTGATCAGCGTAGAACCCTGTCAGGCCGCCGGTATCAGCCTGAATAAAACCCGGGTGATTTTTACCCAGGGGGCGCGGGCGCAGATGCTGACAGTGGTCAATACCACGTCTCAGGCGTGGCTGGTTCAGGTGAGAATCACAGGGGATCAGGCGAAAACCGCCCCGGCGTTTGTGGTGACGCCGCCGCTATTCAGGCTGGAGGCCAATAGTCAGAACAGCCTGCGTATTTTGCCGACGTTTAATTTGCCCCCCTTTCCGGTGGATCGGGAATCGCTCGGGTATGTTCAGATGAACGCTATCCCCGCCGCCCATCTAATGGCGAATGAGCACACTCGGGATCAGGCGTCGATGAGCGTGGGCATGCGAATTAAGTTTTTCTGGCGACCGCAGGGCTTGCCGATGTTGCCGGAAGAGGCGTATGGACAGCTCCGCTTTCAGTCGCAACCCGATGGCGTTAAGGCGTGCAATCCCACGCCGTATTTCCTGTCACTGGACAGCCTCACGCTGGACGGACAGGCGCTCGATCTGAATCGCTATCCCTCCATGATAGCGCCACGGGATTGTGTGACCTATGCCGGACAGCAGGACAAAAAATCGGTGAGCTGGTCAATGATTAATGATTACGGCGGGGCTTCAAACCGGTTTACCGCCAACGTGGCGCGTTAAATTCGCCCTTGTTTTATCCAGAGGTGGAAAGTGAAGAGAGTCAGTAACGGGCATAAACGGGCGCATTGGGCGGCCATGATGTCCCCCTTTTGTTTCGCCCTATTGCTGGGAAGCCTGTTTAAGGCGCAGGCGGCTGAGAATCAGGGGTTATCGTTCTCCCCGATGCAGTTGTCTTATGTGGCTAAAGACAGTCCGGGCGGCGTGACCCTCAGTATGACCAATCACACGGCTCAGAGCTATCTGGTACAGGGATTTGTCAGCCCGATGGACCCTGATACCGGTCGCTTTGACACCAAAACCGGGCACGTTCCCCCTTTTGTTGTCCTGCCGCCGTTAAAACGGGTCGAAGCCGGCGGGAAATTTTCGTTCCGTATTCGCCAGCTTGGCGGGTCGTTACCGCCGGATCGGGAATCGGCCTTTGTGGTCTCGCTGCGGGCTATCCCCGGCGTCGCCGTGCCGGAGATGGGAGCCTCTAAACACCAAACCGGCAAAAACTCGCAAGTACAGGTCGCCTTACAGATGAATATTCGGCTGTTTTATCGTCCTCAAGGCGTCCCCGCCCGGGATAACGCCACGGTGGCGAAACAGGTGAAATTTTCCCTTCAAGGAACGCAGTTGCGGGTGGAAAATCCCACGCCCTATTTTCTGACCTTTTCGGTCCTGAAAGTAGGCACACAACATGCAGATGACCATACTCGCCAGACGATGGTGCCGCCAAAAGGCATACAAACCTATTCGTTTACCGCCGGGGGAGCGGGACCGCTGGTCTGGCGTTTTCCCGGCGACAGTCAGGATCGCCACGCTCCGTTATAACCCCGCCGCATCGGCGGACGGTGTACCGGCAGAGTGACCTCAATATCAACAGCATAAGCTTAATTAGAAGCAGAGATGAGCTATGGCAATAAACACTTTATTTCCGTCTGCACTGCGGGCGGGTAACCAACGCGCGTCCGGTCAACCGGGCGGTTTCCGGCCCCGTCCGGTCTACCTATGTCTGCTGTGTTCACTGACGGCAACGGCCCTGCCCGCCTCGGCGCGGGAATACTTTAATCCCGCATTCCTGATGGGTGCTGACGGTGAACGCAGTCATGTCGATCTCTCGGCGTATGAAAACGCGGGATATGTCGCTCCGGGGCGCTATCTGGTCGATGTCTACCTGAACCAGAATAAGGTGGACAACCGCGAGATTGAATTCAGGCTGGTTAACGGCCGTCTCCAACCAGTATTAACCGTCGCACAACTGGAAGGGTACGGGGTCAATACCCGCGGATTACCGGCTTTTAAGGGTAAAGCGGACGACAGCCTCATCACGGATCTGGCGAAACAGATCCCGCACGCCAGCACGACACTGGATTTCGCCCGTTTGCGTCTGGATCTCAGTGTCCCGCAGGTCGCCATGCAGCCTCATTACTCTGGAACGGTTGACCCATCACTCTGGGATTCTGGAATCCCGGCTTTTTTAATGAACTACACTGTCAACGGTTCGGAAGGACGTTATGACCGCCAGGGAAACGGGGAAGGATCACGTTCCCGTAATCTGTTTGCTTCTTTTCGTAACGGGTTGAATCTGGGGCCGTGGCGTCTGCGCAGCACGCAAACTTACAGTTACAATCGTCAGCGCAACGAGGGCGCCTCCGGTTTTTCCACGCCGGCACAGACCCAATGGCAGGTGAGTAATACTTATCTACAACGTGATATTCCCTCACTGCGCAGTGAGTTCACTGCGGGTGAAACCTATACTGGTGGCGATATTTTTGACAGCATCCCATTTCGGGGCATGAAACTGGCTTCGGAGGAGGCGATGTTGCCCGACAGTCAGCGCGGTTTTGCCCCGGAGATAACCGGTGTGGCGAGCTCCAATGCGCAGGTGACGGTATCCCAGAATGGCAATATTGTGTATCAAACCACAGTGGCGCCGGGGCCGTTTCGGTTCACCGACCTCTATACCACCGGGAGTGCCGGCGACCTGACGGTAACCGTCAAAGAGGAAAATGGCCGCACCCGCGTCTCGACAATAGCCTCTTCATCTGTCCCGGTGATGCAGCGGCCCGGGGGCGTTAAATATGAATTGACGGCCGGTCAATATCACGGCGGCAGCCTTACCAATGGCAACCGTTCCCCGGTATTTACGATGGGTACGCTGGTCTATGGTTTGCCCAACAGTATCACCCTGTACGGCGGGGGATTGGTCGCAGGCAACTATCAGTCAAGTGTATTAGGCTCGGGGATTTCGTTGGGGGCGTTCGGCGCACTGTCTGCGGATGTGACGCTGGCCCGCGCACAGTTGCAGGGCAGCAAGGATCAGGAAGAGGGCGGGCAATTCGGCCAGTCTTATCGCGTGAAATATTCCAAGAACCTGATCAGTACCGGCACCGGCATTGATCTGGCCGCCTACCGCTATTCCACTGAGCATTACTACAGTTTCAGTGATGCTAACAGCATGGGCTACAGCCTGAATGAATATCAGGCGCCGTGGGCGCTTGACCGGCGTCAGAACACTTGGCAGGTGAACCTGCGTCAGACACTGGGACGCTGGGGCAGTCTTTACGCCTCCGGGACGCGCAACGATTATTGGAATGGCCGTACCGACAACAACTTGAGTCTGGGTTACAACGCGATGCTGATGGGGATCAGCTATAACCTGAGCTATAACATTTCTCGGATAAAGGGCGAGGGCCACTGGCCGGAAAACCGTCAGGTCTCATTCAATATGCAGGTCCCGTTCAGTCTCTTTGGGTCATCGTCAGCGTTACGGGGCGTTTACGCCCGCTATACCGCCTCGCGCGACTCGCAGGGCAACCTCTCTCAGCAGACCGGCATCAGCGGCATGTTATGGGATAACCGCCTGAGTTATAACCTCCAGCAAGGCTGGGGGAACAGCGGCCAGCAAAACAGTCGCGCGTTGTCGCTGGGCTATCAGGGCAGTCAGGGAAGCGCCAATCTTGGCTACAATGACAACGCAGACAGTCAGCATTTGACCTATGGCACTTCCGGCGCCCTGTTGATCCATCCTTACGGAATAACGCTGTCACGCTCGCTGGGGGATACCGCGGTATTGGTTCGCGCCCCCGGTGCGAAAGGGGTGACGGTCAGCAACGGCAACGTACAGACCGACTGGCGTGGCTACGCTGTGTTGCCGGGCGGATCGGTCTACCACAAAAACACCATCAATCTGGACCCGTCCACCCTGCCGGAAGGCGTGGATATTGACCAGACCAGCCGCAACGTTTACCCGACCAAAGGGGCGGTAACGCTGGCCAACTATCAGGTTCGGCTGGGCAGCCAGTTGCTGTTGACCCTGACACATCATGGCAAACCCGTGCCCTTTGGCGCCGCCGCGACGCTGGCAGGAAACGCAACTCAGGCCGGCAGCGGCATTGTGGGCGATAACGGCCGGGTTTATCTGAGCGGCATGCCGTCCGCCGGTCATGTGAAAGTTAAATGGGGAAACGGGGCAGATCAACAATGCACCACCCGTTATCAGGTGTCGTCCGATACCTTCGGGAAACTGGTGCAGGCCGATGCCGTGTGTCTATAAGCGTGACCCTCATATGGGCAGCCTGACCGGTATGCACGATGAGATATCACCGATATCGTTTTAACATCTGGAGCGCCCCCTAAAGCGAGGTTAGCCCCGGCAGTGAAAGAGCGATGTGAACAGATAAGTAATTTGGAGAGAGAAGGATGTTAAACACTGAACGTTTGTGGGGCGGTCATGCGGCCAACCCCGCGCCAACTATCATGGGACTGGGGGCGTCGCTGCTCTTTTTATTGACCGCGTTACCCCTCCAGGCGGCGGAGACTTATCAGGACTGCGAAACTGAACTGATGAATAAGGTTAGCAATGTAACCGTCACCGGCTATGCCATGATGCCGAACAACAAAGATAAGCGTGATTATTCACGGGATGAAATAGTGGGATATACCACCAGCGGTCCTCTTGACTGGTCGACAACCTGTCGCGTCTCCCCCGATACGCAGCGGATGGCCTACAGCGTGGATTCGAGAACCGGCTCATCGATCTCTTTGTCTCCATCGAATAGTGTCCGGGTAGGAAAGGCTGGCGACTTTATGGTTGATATCGGGCAATCTTCACTCTCTTGCCAGACGCACGGTTCACCCGGAACCTATCAATCAACTAGTCTGGTCAAAGGGAATACCGACGCCAGCATTCCCTGCGTCCCGGATGCCAACGGTCTGGTTGATATCAGTGTCCGTTCGGTGACCGGGGCGATTTACCCGGACAGTGACGGCAATTTCAATGCGAACCCCGGTGGCAGTCATTTGTCCGTGGGCGCGATCGGCTGGACTCCGACAGCAATATCCGGTTCTAACGGCATGCTGAAACCCCTATGGACTACCGTCATCCTCTCATCCGTTAAAAAACCGTCCACCTGTGCCGTTGTCCTTACCCCGTCATCGGTGGATTGGGGAACAGTGAAAAGAGCGGGTAAACAGGCGGGAGATCCACTAGAGTCAGCCAGGCAGATAGGGATAAGCAGCACCTGTTCCGGCGATGAAGATGTCTTTCAAAATTCACGCCTGCTCTACCGGATCGATGGACCCTTTGTGCCGGGGAAACCGAATGCCCTGGCCTCGTCAATAGAAGATGTCGCCTTCATGTTTACTGATGCAGCCAACAAACCCTTATCACTCAGTACTGGGCACAAAGGTGAAGGGGAAAACGCAAGATACGTTAAACAAGGGAACGATAACTACATGGCATCGACACAAGTGTCTGTGGTACCGATTCTGTTGAAGACTGACGGCGCTGGCGGGCTGGCTCGGGCGGTTGCGGTTATTTCAGTCTGGTCGGATGTTCAACCCTCCGCTTAGTTGTTGCCATTGTTGCAGCGCCAGTCGGCGCTGCATAAAATCGCCTTATCCAGCAAGGTTTTATAATAATTCGAACTATCTTCTTTTATTATTTCGATGTTGTCGCAAAATTTAGCTATTTGTAAATCAATTCGATGAGTTATTGGTAGATAATAGAATAATTAATCAGTTAATCTACGGCTGTTCTCGATTTCATTGGTTAAATTTCTGATCAAGGTCAGCATCAGAAATTATTGTTTGAACTTATTGAGTAATTAACGTTAATATTTCCTGTGGGTAGATAATAAATTGCCCACGAAATATTGTACCTGTTGGGTAATGATGAGTGAGAGTTTCCCGCAACGCTAATGTTATTTCATTATTTTCAAGTGATAGGTCAATAATCTCCGCCGCCTCGAAGCCAAAGAACCGTTTTACTTGTGGATATAGCGCTTTATATAAGCTCTCTTTTATAGAAAAGGCAAGGGTAAACGCTTGTTCAAGTGGTAAATGACAATGTTTCAGAAGTTGAATTTCCCTGTCATTGACAATCATTCTTGTGATTTCATCCATATTTTGACGATCGACGATAGCTTCTACATCGACACCAATTAATCTGTTATGAGTTTGCGGCGCAGCCAGCACAATTGCACAATAAGTTGAATGAGAAACAGAACCACAAATACCTTCCGGCCAGATTGGAGCGCGATCATTACCGGAGATCAAATTAAATTCCGGTTGCCCTAATTGCGCTAAAAGTTGTCTGGCGCAATAACGAGCCGCCAGATATTCAGCCCGCCGCTTCTTGACGGCTTTAGCTAATGTAGCAGGGAAGGGGAGATTTAATTGATTGAACAATTCATCGTGATAATGTGAAAGTTCAAAACGAGCTTGCCAGAAATGCACTTGGGGGTTATTAACAACCGTTCCATACTCGATTTGAGTGATAAATCCGTTGTCATATTCTGGCAGCGGCGCTTGATTGGTGTGTATAACTGTCTGTTCCATGTTGATTATCCTGATAATAAAATATCCTACAGTCTATACTTAATATCACTCATATTGAACGGTAAAATGTGCTATTGCGTTAGCTTTTCCGCCTGTTATTCTATCATCGGTTTGGTAATAGCGGGCAGTGAAAGGTAAATTATAACGAGCATTCCTGTCAGAATGACCGACGACAAATGGTTTCCCAATAGGAACGGGTGTTCCCATATATAAGATTTGCACACCAACCCCTTTTGCTGTATTCGCTGCATTAGCTCTGTTTAATTGAATAATACTTTCTGGGGCGCCACTGATTGTTCTTGCTGAAAATGTAATGGTAGGTTCGATTTTTTCTGTGCACTCAATGCCGATATTAAAATCAGCATGACCAGCAGTTGTTCCTTTTCCTTTAAATAAATAACTGGGAATATTACCAAAATCTACTTTCGGTGTTGAGGCTGTTGTCATACAGCCAGTAGCCTTAAATCTATATAAACCTGAATGCCTTATTGATATTAAGTTTGTACTTCTTCTCCCTAATGCTACTAATTTAAACATTATGCCATTAGAGAATGTTTTTGGTATATCAATTGCTCCTGTTTTATAAAGATAGATACTAATACCGCCTATATCTTCCCAGGTAATGTTTCTTCTTGTTCCCAAATTATATGAGTAATTAGAACCATCTGTTTGAGGATATCCTCTTTCACCGATTTTTCCCCCTGAGATAATAAAATATAAGTATAACCTATTTGGGATTATCTCTAATCCTCCTGAACCATGTGGAGTTTTAATTGATTTTACTCCGTGGAGAACACTGTCACCAAACATTAGTGATACATTGTCTTCATCACATGAAAAAATCGGGTCTTTTACACTAATACCCATTTCATTAGCTATCTGGGCAGCACTGAAAGTTGTTACATAAATACTTTTCGTATTATCTGTATTAAAACTCAGTTTAAAATTATTTAAATTAAATGCTAAGTTGGCAATTTTTGCTCTTGGGGCTAATTCACAGTCAGCGTATGAATTATAGCTACTTAGTAAAAATAGAGGATAAATTAATAACCATAAATATCGTTTCATATATATTCCTGTTGATATACCCGTCATCTTTCAAGTTGCCTCTTTGTTGGCTGCACTCTCTCACCCCGGTCACATAGTTATCTATGCTCCCGGGGATTCGCTCCCTTGCTGCCGCGATGCATCTTGAAATCCATAGGGTATATATTTACTTAATCACTGACAACGCAATGAAGTCAGAATAATACCATTAATTTTTTGATATAATTTACTATCGAATTGAATATGACAGCTTTGTTTATCGCCTAAATCGGCGATTAATTTTGCTGTGTCACTCACACCACTCAGGAAAACTTCTCCCTTTTCATTCACCATACCATTAACGCCATTTGGACCTGTGATTATCGTGCCGAATGGGAGTTTCTTACCGTGATGTTGTAAAGTTAAAAATACTCGATGACCAACACGAATGGAATAGTCCGCCAATACTAATGCCCCTTTGGTTGGAATGACCTTAGTAGTTGGATTATCAATATCTACATCATCACCGAATGTATTGGTATCAAGGGATAACATATTTTCCCGATATTGCGATATATAAGGTACAACGGTATATCCCCGCCAATCTGTACTGATAGAGGTATTATTCAGTACCTTGGCATTGGTTGCCCCGGGGGCGCGAATTAAGGCACTAGCGCCGCTTTCGCTAATATTTTGCGCCAGGGTAACGCCATAGGGATGGGCAATAATGGCTCCCTCTAATCCATAATTAACCCGCTGATTTTTTCTATGATCAGTAGTATAGCCTACATTAATTGAACCATATGAACCTCTGTAATATAGACTGGCGGCATTACCTGATTGTTTTTCTTTCTCAGATTTTTCATAGCTGTAATTTTGAGAAATACTATAGTTCAGATTCTGTTGTTCCAGTAAAGAGCCGGATAATGTCATTGAATGTTGGCTGCTGCCGTTGGTGTTATAAGAGGTATCATAATCTACCGATGCACTGTGATTATCTGATGGCAGCCATTTATCCAGAGGAATACTGATATTGAATGAAAACACCTGATCGTTATTAATGTTTGAGCGATTACGATGGTAATTGTAGCTCAATGACAAAGAGATATCATGAATATTAGTATTATAGGACATAGAATATGACTGATTCTTACTGGTTTTATCTTGCCAGTAATCTTGCTGCCAGGCCGATAATGAAAGACTGCCATATTGCCCTAAACTTTGGCCCATTGTTATTTGCATCCGGTTTTTAGGCGCGCTATTTCTGTTATTATCCGTAAATTGGTGGTTATTATTAGCATCGCTGAAGCTGTAATAACCATTGGTATTGTAGCGATAACCTGCCAATGTCACCGTTGTATTAGTTTCAGTAAAACCTTTACTGTAGCGTATTTGATAAGATTGCCCGCTTTTCTTTTCTCCATTTGGGAAATGAGTTGCTGCATTGGTGACATCGATTGATACCGCGCCAATTTTTCCTAAATTATGTCCTAAACCTAATGCATGACTTTGATAGTCAGAAGAAACAATAACTCCACCATAAATGGTGGTGCTATCCCATAACCCGTAAATAGCTTCTGTCTGAATAAATCTTTTTTTACTCGCCTGTTTGCCACCGCTAAATTTACCGATATTAGCAAAATATTTCATTTGACCGGAACGGATCATCAATGGTGAGGCAGCAAAGGGCTGAGTAAATTTTCTGACATTGCCATTCTCTTCATAAATGGATATTTCCAGATCACCATTCAGGTTACTGGGGTAAATATCGGTAATTTCAAAAGCACCTGGCGGAACAAAAGTCTGATAAATAATATTATCTTTCTGGTGCACTTCTATTCTTGCGTGAGTCATAGCAACACCGCGGACAACAGGCGCAAACCCTTGTTGGCTATCTGGCAACATTTGGCTATCAGACATCAATTTAATGCCATTAAAGGTGAAACTATCGAATACCATGCTATCGGTAGATGTTTCACCTAATACCAGTCGAGATCTCAATGGGCGAATATCCCGTTCAGCATAGGCTTTAAGCGATTTCCATTCAGATGTTGTACCCGTATGGTTGTAGTAACTATTCTGACGAATTCGCCACGGGCCTAAATTAAAGCCACTACGTAAATTCAGATATTGATTCTGTTCACTTTGATTTTTATTCCAGGATTGCATTCCTGTTAAATGATAATTGGTGAAAAACATAGGCAAACCATCATCCCACTGATCAGGAGAGATATCTCCCCTGATTTGCGATTGCATGGCAGCTTGCGGAAAATTCAACATCAGTGTCAGAGCGCTTAAATCCAGTTCTGCTGACGCCTGTTTAATATATTTTTCCGGTTGAGAAATGATCTCTTGTTCAGCAAGGGATGCTAATTCTGGGAAGCTTGCTGTTTTTACCCCGATTTCTTTCAATAAACTGATAGATAATTCAGGACAAAGTTTATTTCCACAGTCAATAAAGGATAGGCTTTTAATGCCGATATCCCTTTTATTGACGATAACATTAACTTTATAGACGCCTGGAATATGGGAGTCCGTTTTTGCCAGACTTTCCAGATTAATATTCTCTTTGTCTTCGTCTGATAATTGTAATGCATTGATATCGAAATACAGCTCTGCATATGCTGGCAACGATAAACAACAAATCATTAAAGCAAAACTGATTATTCTTTTCACAATACACTCATCAGACAATATTATTAGAAATTAAACCGGCGCTCTTCTGTTGTGCCACCGTAATCGTTGATAGCAGTCAGAGTCACGCTTTTTATGCCATTTTGGGCTGAAAATACTTTATGACTAAAAGGGGGAATAAATCCGGGTCTAGGTATTAATGTTCCGTTAATTTTCATCTCATTAAGATTAACGTAATAAGCCGTGGGGTTAGTTAATTGAACACCATTAGCATTACGTGATGCTGCCAAACGATTAATGGCATCATTAGCATCGTTATCAGATAGCCCGGATGGACGATAAATCAATTTGATAATGTTTTTTATCGTGATGATCATCTTGCTATTGTCATTTTTTTCAACTGCCGGAATCGCATTGACATTGAGTAAAAATATCGATTCTCGATCCGCTGGCAGATGATTGCCGATATATGAAACACGAATTTGGTGCTCGCTCTCTTTCGACATTTTAAACAATGGCGGGGTAATAACGAACGGTACTTTATTTTGACTGTTATCGATATTATCTACCCACGATTGAACAAGATAAGGTCTTTCTGTGTCCGAATTGGTGATAGAAATTGTGGCTTCTTTTTGTGAGCCATTATAGATCAGGCGAGTTCCGCCTAAGGTTATTCCTGCCTGTGTCTGAAATGTAAATATGGCAAGAATAAATGAAATAATAATACGAAACACTTTTATTCCTTAAACTAAAAATGACTCACAGGATGAAATAAATACTTGTGTATTATCTTATGGGTAAGAAATTGTAAAATTTATATCGCGGGTAAAACTACCTGCGGTGACTGTAGCCGCGGTTGACACTAATTTAGATTCAAGATTAAAACTTGTATCTCCTGCTACACCGGGTATTTTAATAGAATCTCCAGGTTTTATTGGAGTACTACTACCTGATTTATATAGAGCAATAGCAATATTTTTAGCTGTACTAGATGATAAAATTTTAAAATAATTACCATCGCTAGTTTTATCTGTATCATCAAATTTAACATCAAATCCTTTCAGATCAGGACAGCCTGTAAGGTTAACTGTGAATGATTTAGGATCAGAGAATTTTCCTGCCTTTCCATCTAATTTCGATTTATGTACATTATCAAAATTTACAGCTATATCCTTACCAGAAGTACCTTTAACAGTGCAAGTTTGTTCAATAATCGTTCCTCGGAATTTAATTGTTCCGTCATAAGATAACGCATTGAAACTACTAAAAATCCCTAATGCTGCTACTAAATAAGTCAAAATAAAATTCTTTTTCATTTAAAAATACCTTACCTTAATAAATATGTGTTTTAGTCCTGTTTATACAATAGAAATATACATCCAGCCATTATTATAGTTTAATGGTTGATGATATCATTAAAGTCATTTTTACATGGTAATATAATGCAATTGCATTTTTAACCATTTTTTACATATATCTTTAGTTTATCCTAACTTAGTCATTGTTTCTCACCATGTTATAGTCTGCCTCATCTATATTCATATTATTGATAATAAAGTCTGATATTAATTTCTTTCCAGAGAGGAATGTTTTATTCTCTAAAATATCATCTATCATTATAAATCTACTCGTGTTGTTAATAATGATTCTTATTTTTATTAAGATGCTCTAAAATCTTACGACACGATAAGTCTCGTGTTAATAGCAAAATTCTTTTAATGTATTGCTAATAACATAGTGAAAAGTGCTTATAGGCAAGGTGCATAGTACATATGGATAAATTCATCTTCACTATTTTTACTGAAATGGAAATTCAATAGCGATATTAATAAAAGTAGTCTATAGCTACTCAACGCAACACACTAGTATCTTACTCAAAGAAGGTAAATATTCTGATTGGGCGAACCGTAATATGTAATGCCATCGCATTAATGATATTAATACGATCGGATAAACTGCCATCTTAACCACAGTTAAGATAACGAAAATTTCTTCTTATTTTTGTTCGAATCTTAAGTTAATTTCCAATCCAGAGTTTCTTCTTTGTTTTAGGTCTATTTCTCACTCGACGGAAAATAGTATTAACTAAAATATGATCTTTTTCAACAACTTAAACAAAAAAATAGTATTTTTTTTGCAATTAATTAAAATTTCTTTCTATTTCATTGTGTTATAAGATTAAATTAATCGATTGATTGAGTTAATTCAATTAAGAAATAATAATGATGTTTATTTAATGTCTTATTTTTCATCATGATATAAATTAGACAAATTGATTCATTTTTGTCTTATTATTAATTCGGATATTCCATTGCTATTAGTGTGGCTGTATATTTCATCATCAAAATCATTAATCACAGTTTTAGTCATGGCAGAAATTAACCGGGCTGGAACTGAGCGTTAACAGATGTCAATCTATGTGGTGTATACATTTAGCGTTTCTGTCTGGTGGAGTGACATTGAAACAGTTAACAAGTTACTGTGCATTCGCATGAATAAGTGCAAATAACTTTACCTACAGCTTGATTCGAATAATAAGTATGTTTTTTCTGAGGAGAGCAGTTTAAAAACTGCCTGATAGATATCTTCCAGAGGAATATTGTTTACATTTTGGGAATCATAAAGTGTCACACATTGGTTTTCAGAAGCAAGGGGAGCCCAATTCTCCGGTTTAGTGACACCATAGAGAGCCACCAGTTTTTTGTCTAGTGCGGCGGCTAAATGGCATATTCCACCATCACCAACAATGATCAGATCTGTGCTGTTGAGAAGTGACAAAAAAGAGTGTAGTGATTGACATTCGACTATCTGAGTTTGGTCTCCTATCATTGCAAGTAACTTCTCAGCATGTGATCTGTTATGTCGAAGAGTGGAGATAATAAATCTCACATCTGGAAAATGATTTCTAATTTTCTGGGCAATTAATGCTATCCGTTTATGAGTAATACAGCTACTTTGCCGATTATTTGAGACAGAAAATAGGATAGTGGGAGAGCCATGCTGTTTGATTGGTGACAAATATTGAGATAAAATTTTAGGGAGTAACTCAGAGGACAATTTGTTTATTTCAGAATCAAATGTTTTTAATATTTTGAGTGATTGATGATATCCCTTAATATGCTGCGGACAGGTTGGGTAATTGATTAGCTTTTCGTGCCATTGATGTGATTGTGTTACCGCATAACGTTTTTTGGCCCCTAAAAGCCATAAAAATAGGTTATTCAGTTTCATGGGAGTGGGCTTTGCTGAAATGGCGATATCAAAATGTAATTTACGCCATTTCAACGCGATTCCCAGAGTAGTGATATATTTATTTCCTTTTGGAATAATGTGTGTAATTACTTCTGGACAGAGATAATCGGCTAATTCATTGTTGTTAGATTCTATAAATAGATGAATCTCAGCTATGGGAAATGTATATTGTAAATATTTGATTAATGGCTGAGTACAAATTAAATCACCAAGACCATTACGGCGTAAAATTGCAATTTTCATTTGTTGTTAACTAACATATGGACAAATAGTGCTAATAATATTGTAACTTTCGATACCTTGAAGTGATTATGGTAACTTTTGTATCCGCGAATTGCATACCGTAAGTAATACGGAAATTCTTAGAATCGCTTGCATTGAACTTGTCATAATTGGGGAACAGCGTAATTTGCTCTCCTTATGGATATCCACTTGTTGATGGGTGATTCGATATCGATTATCTCTGTTTTCTGTAGGCTATTGAAGTGTCCAGAATTACCGAGTCATCACAGCCTTCTGATATAGATTTCAGAAATAACAAACCGGTTGTGCATGAAGCGACAACCGGAAAATGGGCTTTTATTTTACTAGTTTCGGGATATCACCGCTGAAATCAATCCACGGGTTGGTGCCCAGCATCTCTGTACCATCAACACTTGGTTCGTCATAGCGCATAACAAAATGCTTTGGCCCGTGGGCAAATGCCACGAGTAGTCCATCCTTAGCATCCAGGAAGCCAGCATGCATTCCGAGTCCGGGATAGCTAAGACGCCAGGCGGGATCGCTAGTTTCCACGCGTCCTATCGATAGTTTTACAATCTCTCCGTCCGGCAGACGGAAGAACCAGGTCCACGGGCCGCCAGCCACAACCGTCATGACTTCATCAATACCCATCCCGTCTTCAGAGCTGTTCACGTGCAGTTTGCCGAATTTTTCAAGAACGGTTTTTCTGGCTTCAACCGAAATTGCTTTCATATCGTAGACCTTGGGATAAGGTGCGACACCTATTTCCGATATCGACAGAAAACCGCCGCGGTGAGCTTCCGGCTGGCGGCCAGCCAGTCGGATTTGCTCCAAAAGTTCTCCGCGGTGTAAAGAAAATAGCGAAATCAGTTTCTCGCTCTCTTCTCCAGTGAGTGCGCGCGTTTTTGACACTTCAAGAATAGGTTTAGCTTCTTCAGGGATCGGAGCTGTACTGACTCGAACGCCGACGGAAAATAAAATCTTGTTGATATTCTCAATGCCAACAGTTGGTTGACGTCCATCAAGATAAGATAGGACAAGATTTTCTGATGCTGAAATAGCGGAATTGTTCATATCTACACCCCAATTTTGATGTAACCGGTAAATTCATCTGCAAAACCGAGTATAGAGAGATGGATAGTTTATTAAAATGCCTGTTATGTGAAAATATTATACACTGATAGTAAACAATTTTGATCCCTCGCTGATATGACCACTACTTTTCATGACCAGTTTGCTTGGCATTTATTTCAATCGGAAATTTGCTACTTAAGAGATTGCCGGTATTCAGGAAAAGTAAAAATGAAGATAGGGCGAGTGCTGTGATTTTGTAATAAAGCGTCCGTTAAAATCACAAGATATTCAGCAAGTTTCATCCAGTGCATTGACAAGGAAGTCGATAAAAGCCCTTGCCTTGATAGAGCGCTCTTTATGAAAGGGTTGTATGGCATACAGTGCCTGTGTGTCCGCTTCCCATTCAGGAAGCAGTCTGACAAGTTCGCCTGACTGTAGCTCATCAATGACCAGTAATTCAGGCAGTAAAACTACGCCGTGTCCAGAAAGGGCTGCCTGTTTGAGCGCAAGCCCGTTATTCACCACATAGGTTCCGGGCTTAAGGTCAACGACTTTCACATCATTTTGATTGTGAAACATCCAGCGCCGTGGAGAAGAAGATAAACTGTAGATAAGACAGTTATGAGAAGCGAGATTTTCAGGGATGAGTATTTTTTCAGAAGCTTCAATATATGCCGGTGAGGCGCATAAGACTCGGGGCACTTTTATCAGTTTCCTGGAACGAAGGCTGGAGTCGCTCAGTTCACCTCCCCCACGTATCGCAACATCTATTCCATGCTCAATAAGATCGGTATATTTATCGCTCATGACCACTTCGACAGAAATACCGGGGTGAGCGTGTATAAACTGGCATATTAGTGGATTTAATACCTTGAGCCCTATAGACATTGGAATACTCACTTTTATCGAGCCTGTCAGAGTGTGAGAAGTTTTCATAACGGATAAGTCAGCATTCTCAAGCTCATCCAAGATGTTGCATACCTGATGATAGTAATTCCTGCCACTTGCGGTTATATGCATGCTTCGGGTCGTTCGGTTAATTAGAGGGCTTTTAAGATGCTCTTCAAGCTCATTGATGTTCTTACTGATAGCAGCTTTGGATAAGCCTAGATCTTGGGCGGCGGCTTTGAAGCTGCCTAGTTCCACAACACGCCGGAAGACGTTGATTGCTCTTAACTTGTCCATAGCACCACTGTTGAATGAGTTTAACTGGCAGGTGTATTAATAAACAGAGATAAACGATTATGTTTGATCATATGTTATTTTATGTCATTCTGTTATCGAAATATGCAACTCACCATAATGTTAACCAACTGAATTTACCTATGACGAGCCGCAGGATGACTATGGCTGCCCGCAGGGCGAAAAACTGATTTATACCCCAACTGGCCGTCAGGGATACCGGCATTATCAAGCACCGTCGTCTGTCTGCCAGTGTTATCCGCAGCGCGATGCCTGCATTCACGCGAAAAACGGAAAAATGATAACCCGCTATGTCTGTTTTCGTGGGTTGCAAAAAGTGCAAATACAGTGTCTTTTGGAGAAAATAGACGAAAATATCAATAAGATAGATTTTCTGGTCGCGATACTTTGTTGTTTTTATCTCTGGAGAGCGAGCATTTTATTGCAGGAGAAGCGAAAATAGTTCCCTGACGGGCGATTAAACCGGTTTAATGAGGAAAATGGATGGCATTATGATTCCTAATGAAAGGAACAAGCCTCGTTATTTTCAACGAGGTTTGTCAGCAGTCTGAATATTTCACTATGAAGCCAGTTTTGACACAACATAAGTCAAATGATCTACAAGGATCAGTAACTTTATGAAATGCTATTTTTTAACTATTTATCAGTGATTTTTTCTGCTTAATCAGTTATGACAAATTAATACTCTATCGTTACAGACTAGGATACTTACCGCTATCATCCACCAGATAAATCTGCGTCAGATACCAGCGATGATGTTGAGACATCAAATGGTACTCATAAACGGATGTGTAGTATGTTTGCGGGAATCGCGTAGTTACCACAGCCTTGTCGTCATGTACTTTGACTGACAGGATCTGTTCGCACTGGGAATCGTGGGCTGCGTCGGATCCAAAAGCTATCGGTTCTCCCTTAAAGCCTGGTAATGTGTATTTTGTTAGCAACCTATCCCAAGATTTCTGCGCCAGAGGCATCACCTGAGCCGGGGTATGTGTGTCATGTAACGCAAAAGCGTAATTATTCCATGTTAGATAATCTTGCTGAAAAGCACGCACCAGAGCTTCTGGAGAATTAACCTGTTTGGCTTGACCCGTTGAGAGCAATGCTCCATTTAACAACAACATGAATATATTCCAACGTTTATATATGTTCGTTTTTTGCATTTATGGTTATCTTCAATTCGAAAGTGTGTAAAACGTGCTCCTATACATCGTAGGAACCCTGATTGATTGGACTTTATAACGGCATCGGATAATATAACCGCACGGAATACGAATCTATTTTTTCGGGTGCTCGTTTTACGCAATCAACTGCTTTATATACATCAATATGCTTCATAGCTTAAGCCATAGGTGATTTTATTGATAGCCGATCTGACTTCCTAGGCACAAGAAGACAGGGAAGCCTTGCTCTTCTTAGTAACCTGGCATTACAATATTCGGAATGTAAAATAACGCCCTCCAACAACCGAGTAGTCTATTAGATATTAATTCCTGACTCTTTTACTAGCTTTACAAATTTTTTAAAGTGATTTGCATTTACAATACCAATATAGTGACTATTCTGACGAGTTCCCGAACTAAGGAGATAACTATATTTATATTTCATTTTTTCAGAGTGTGATGCTCGGTATTTCTGCAAATCTTTCAGAGAAAGAAATTCCATAACGTCGTAATCTGCGCAGTCAGAACCTTTTACTCCTTCAGCAACTAAGATTGAGTAGTGCATATTTTCCCCCAATGATACCGATTCCGGCTGTATTAATAATCATGCTGTGAGCAGGGAATGCCATATTGATTATTGCACTCATGGCAATGTTCCATTTCCTCAGCTTCGCTGTGAAAATTCCATCTGTTTCGCCACGCTTTTAAAAATTGAGGTTCATCAAGGAACATTGTTGGTGACATTTTCATGCCGAAGGAGTCTTCGTCATATCCACACTGCCGGGCTTCAAATAATACCTCATTAAATTCATTTTTAGCTTTTTCTGCATCAATAACACGCATGACTTTTGCTGATGCAAACGCCATTCTGATTTGCAAACCACGCATAATTTTATCTCCTGAGATAGAATGTATTTCACAACTTATTTGTTCTAAAGTTAGAGAATATTAGATATATATTTGAAAATATACTTTAATATACGATGGAAATTTTTTGAATTTTTGTATTAGTACTTGTTTTTAACTGTAGCTACTTTGAGTCTGACCTTCCATCTCTATAGTCCTATTATAAAACAAATTACAATTATAAATAGCGTTTCATAATTCTGCTACACATAGCCTTATCCAACCCGTTGTTATATATGGAATTATGAGTGGTATAAGGTGTAGCGCTATTTTGGAATCTTATTTATACCCAAGAAACTTCAAGATGCAGTTTTTAGCACCTGAAAATGGTCGTTAATTCTAGACATCAGCGAGGCCGCTATATCAGGTAGTGTTGTGGTGAAAAATTTGAATACTTTGTCTCGAAATTCATGTTTATCAGCGAAATAACGATTATTTCGAACCTGTTCATTCATGACCTTCCATAATCGCTCTATCGGGTTTAAATTTGGGCTATAGGGAGGAAGGTAATGTAACTCAATATTGCTAACATAAGCCCACTCCTTCACAAGATGAGCTTTGTTGTAACTCGCCCCATCCACAATAAGATGAATTTTTTGATGATAGTCAGGATAAGATTTCCTTATTTCATTGAAAAAACAGCAAATGTTGTCGTCATTGATGGTTTGATATTCCTGGAACACCGTACGACCAATGGCATTCAGGTTGAGCGCGCCCAAGATATTCAGGCGAGTTCGGCTTCCTGTTATTTTGACTGTTTTTTCTCGCCTTTTCGCATTCAACCATAACCGAGTTTGGTGCCTTGAGTCGGGTGAATCGCGTCAAGAAAGAGGATGGGGTCGTCTTTCGCGGCGACTTTAAGATTTTTATAATATTCAATAAATTGTCTCTGTTTTTCTGCATCGAATTTATGAGGGATCCCACAAGGCTTTTTATAAGAAAAACCCTGACGGTGTAGCCATTTATTCATGCTGGGAATGCTAAAGGTAATATTCCTGAGCTGAGCAACATAGGCCACGATTTCATGTGTGTAATGGAAAAGATTTTGAGATAAATGATTGATTAAAAAATCAGTTTGCTCTCGAGAAAGTAAACTATCAGACCCCCCATTATCAGATTTAAGTTTACCTTGAGGTAGCTGAGTCAGATAAGCGACACCCATTCTATTGCCTACAATATTCCTGTTGCACTGCAGATAACAGGCAGTCTTGATGTTGCCAAGTTAAAGCAAAGTTTTGTAAAACTGGTTGAACGCCATGCATGCCTGAGAACGTGCTTTCCGGTGTTCGACGGCATTCCTTCTCAATGTGTCCTGGAGCAATTACAACCTGTTTTTATACAAAGTGTAAAAACACATGAAGAGGTGACTGACTACATACACAAGCGGGTAAAGGTGAAAGCATAAAAAACCGTGGGGCAATCATTTAAATGCTCCCCTCGGACGGCAGTTCTGAATGGCGAGCTAAAAGGCATAGGTATCCCAGCGTCAAAATTAATGAGCTAGTCGGAATATGGTTGATGGTTTTACATTAGCTATAGCGGCATAAACGCCAATGTAGTGCCCCACAAATTTTTATGCTCTATTCTATATTGTAGGGATAATTTTCATTTTTTCATGTTGAATTTTTTATCGTCATCCTCTCTGGTTTTGCACAGTATGCTTCCTTATATCGGGTAATCATATGATTAGACTCTAATCACTGTCTGAATAAGTCACATTTTTGTCAAGCAACCCGATAATACTAAAAGTACGCCAGGCACAGCGCTAAATAAAACAAACAAGGATGTTGTGTATGACAACTGAAATCCCTCCTCTGTCACCGACGTCTGAAGCTGAAATTGACAGCTTGCGGCGGGAGGTTTCTCAAGAGACCTAACCCAGGTTGTTGTCGTTAAAAAAATGTCTGGGGTATCTGTCAATATTGCTTGTTATTGTCAGCATAGCGTTGCTGGCATTCGTGGTACGGCAGCAACATCATCAGTTAGTGGAATTTCAGTCATTGATGCGAAATGGATCATTCCAGCATTTGCCTGATGAGGTGCAAAAGCTGCATGAGCGGCTTGATAAAGCGGATACCAGCTTTGTCTCCCGTCAGGACTGGCAAATGCAAAATGACCGGTTTCATCAGACATTGATAGCGCAACAGGGCTCCATCAACGATCAACAGAAACCGCTGGTACAGTCAGTGACTGATTTAAGCCGTGCTCATCAGGATCTTACCGAAACAGTGAATGTATTGAAAAATATCGGGGAACAGCAGGAAATGCGCGTTGACGCATTAATCGCGTGGAAATCTCAGCAGGAAAAGTATTCTGGTAGACAAGCTGGCACACCTGACCGGGAGGTTCTTCGAACGGATAAACGGATAGCGGCTCCTTTCATGCTTTCTGGTATTGAACGTCGGGGAGAACAAGTTTATGCCGTTATTATTCCACGAGACACAAATCCTCATTCCCAAATATCTCAAATGCGCTTATTGACTCCGGGTGAAAGCGCATTTGAATGGACGTTGGTCAGTATCTCCGATCATCAGGCTTTGTTCCAGGTACAAGGGCACCGTCAAACCCTGTCAGTCAATGGAGGGTAATGATGAAAAAAGATTTTTTCAGCCAGAGGAAGGGGGTGGTGCTGATTGGCGTTGTTATGTCTCTGTCAGCTTCGGCGGCACAGGTTGCTATTTCTGAACAGACAATGACGGGAATGAAAGCGACTCAGCAACAGGTCACGCAGGCTGAAAACCACCGTATTCAGGCGCAAATATGGGGGCTGACAGAAGCCGAATTTCAGCGTTATCAGCAATTGATGCAGGGTAGACGGGGCATTCAGTCTCCTGGGCTCGATCCGTTGAGTGCATTGGGCATTGAGGCCGAAACAGTACAAGCGCGTCAACGTTATGCCGAATTGTGGGTTAAACAGGAATATGTCCGTACTGAAAAGGAACTGGCGTTCCAGCGGGCGGTGGATGCGGCCTGGAAGCGTCTGGTGCCGAATATTTTGCCGGTTAATTTAGGGAAGGGGGACGGAATCGCACAGGGTAATCAAGGGCGGCTGGCATTATTTGTGAAAGAGGATTGCACGGCTTGTGATGCCCGGCTGGCTGCTGTCTTGTCAGCTGACCGTGAGGTGGATATTTACCTGGTAGATAGCGAAGGCAACGATGATGTTTTACGTACCTGGGCAGGTAAACATCATATTCCATCAGAAAAAGTCCGTAGCCGAAAAATCACGCTTAATCATGACAAAGGACGCTGGCGACAATTTGGTCAGGGAAAAATGCCGGTCGTACTACAACGTGAGAATGACGGATGGCGTGTGGTGGCATTTTGAGTCTCGCTGTGGCGGGAAGTCTCTTTTGGATGACAGAAGGTATGGCCGCTGCGGTAAAACAGGTCGTCCCGCCTGGGTACCAGCAGATTGCGCGGGTGCATGGCGTACCTGCCGAAGTGCTTTATGCGTTGGCACTGGCTGAATCGGCAAAACGTTTGCCACAGGAGAAACATGAACGCCCCTGGCCGTGGACGCTCAATGTGGCTGGAAAAAGTTATCGTTATGCAACCCGACAAGCGGTCTGGCAGGCGTTGCAGGGATTTATGCGTAGCGTACCCCTAAAACGTATTGATGTGGGGATTACTCAAGTGAATTTAGGCTGGAACGGCCATTATTTTCGTTCTTATTGGGATGCCTTGGACCCCTATACTAATCTTCATGTGGCAGCCCGTATTCTGAAAACCTGTTATCAATCCAATCTGGGTAGTTGGTTGAATGCGGCAGGCTGTTATCACCATCCCGCTGGCGGTCAGCCCGCGAGTAAGTATCGGAAAATCGTCGCACGTAAATTGAGTACGCTAGAAACCCGATATCCTGTTTTGTCTACCAATATTGCTGTAGCTAATACGACACAGACCTGGATTGAACCGAAGGAAAAATAAAGAAGATGTTAATCCATAATTTAATCCGTTATCGCTGCCGTTTATTTTTAATGATAATGATATTGACGCCCTGTTCTCAGGCTGCATTGACTATTGTGGCTGATTTAGGTGGACAATCTACAGCAGCGTATTTTGAGGCCATTAACGCTCAGGACAATGAACCGACGACTTCTTCAAATACGGAGGCGACCCCGCCAGATTTGACCGAAGGGGGCATGTTACCGGTGGAAACGCCGGAATTGTCTCCCGGACCTGTTGACGTTCGTCCGTTGCAATTGCCAGGAATGGGAGCGTTGTTCATGATTGGGGATGATGCCCTGTCAAAACAGTGGTTGAAGAAAAATTTGATTAGTCTTCGGAAAAAGCAGGCGGTGGGGTTGCTGGTCAGTGTACGGGATAAAGCACAACTGGATGAACTGCGTCAGCTTGCAGAGGGATTAGTATTAGCCCCCGCTTCCGGCAGTGATTTGGCCCGGCGGTTGAATTTGCGGCATTACCCAGTGTTGATAACCGATATCGGTTTAACTCAGCAGGTGCGTTGATGTGGCCCCGTCATCCTATAGTTTATGTGGGTCTGGACGCTTTATCGGATGCAGAAGTGGCTTCGGCAGTAGGCAATTCCATGTTCGCAGACTTGGTTTCCGTTGCTGGCCATATCTACAAATTTGGTCTGGATGACGGTTTGCCAGAAGGTAAAACGAGAAAACTCCCCATTAGCTTACATTGTGATGAATTCAATGAGCTGATGGGCGATGAATTTATTCCGCTGATTAACAAGGGGGGCGGTGCCGGGATAGAGGTAACCGCTTACACTCAGACCTTGTCTGATATTGAAGCACGCATTGGCAGCAGTACTAAAGCGGCACAGGTAACAGGAAATTTTAATACCTTAGTTATGTTGCGTGTTAGGGAAAATAACACCGCTGAGCTGCTAACCAGCCAGTTGCCAGAGGTGGAAGTGTACACTAAAACTTTGGTCTCCGGGATTACTGATATCTCCAGTCCGGAGCAGGGGAGTCACTTTACCTCTAACACTCAGGACCGGGTTAGCACGATCAGAACGCCGTTAATTACTCCCGCCGAGGTGATTAATTTGCCGAAAGGTCAGGCATTTGCTCTGCTTGAAGGGGGACAGTTATGGAAGATCCGGATGCCGCTGCCGGCAGTCGATGATGATGACCTGATGCCGGCAAGTCTGCAAAAAATCGCTGATGATATGCGTAAACATTACCGTACCAGTGAATCCTGGTGGTCAGCGGGCTCAATGCCAAGTGACAGTCAGGCTGACCTGGATATGATGTTAAATCCAGCGGTGCTGACTCTTGATGAGGAAGCTGACGATGACGCAACAGAACACTAAATCGCAGCAGATGCCACCGAAAAAGTCAGGACCATTAAAAACAGTTTTGTGGGATTTTCCGTGGATACTTATTGGCTTGTTGCTGGCTTCGTTGTTTTTCAGTCTGGTGATTGAATATTTTGGGATAGCCTTTTTCTGGCCGGAACAGGGAGAGAGACACAGCCAACAAGTTATGATCACGGAAAGCGGTTGGTTGTCTAAAGAGTTTACCCGCAGCTTACTGTTATCAGAACCCGCGACTACGCTCAGTATCGGGTTAAAATGGAGTTATCAGTGGGTGTTTGTAGACAGTGGTGCACTGGACTGGATTAACCAACAACATACAGTACAAGCTCGGAGCCACCATGAAATGGTGAGAGAGTTGAGCGATTGGAGTGTATGGCTGGCGCAAAATCTGCGGAAGTACCTGTTGGCAACGGTATATGTGACCGTAACCTTTGTTATCCGGCTCACTATCCTGGTATTGTCTTTGCCATTGTTTGTGATGGTTATAGGTGTTGCTGTTGTTGAAGGACTCAGTCGACATGACTTGAGACGTTATGGTGCCGCTTATGAATCGAGCTTTGTCTATCATCACGCCAAACGGTTTGTGAAACCGGTGTTTTGTGTACCCTGTCTGTTATATCTCTCCTGGCCATCGGCTGTGTATCCTAATTTACTCTTGTTACCCGCAGCTCTCCTATTTAGGGCTTGCTATTACCGTGATGATGAGTACTTTTAAAAAATATCTTTAGAGGTAAAAGCGGTGTGATGTGGATTGGTTGGTAAAACGTCTCAAGTACCTCTTTAATACTTTAATAATAGTAAGAATGATTTTATGCCTTTATGTTGCTGAAAGATATGGCCTCCAAATACGAGGCCAACGGTTATAATACTTACTTAGCAGTATATTGGTTATTCTCATAATGACACGGAAGATGGATACAGTAACCAAATTGAGGGGAAATTCCTTTCATTTGTTAGGGGGTGTTTTCATCATTATGACTGAGTTCTGCTTCCAGTTCCTCAATGCTTGGCAAGCTGGATTTTAAGTCCTCTGGCAATGTACGGGTTAACTCGTAATCCGAAACGCCAATTGGTTTTTGAATACTGCGCAAGGCATATTCGGCCAGTATCCGGTCTTTGGTCTGGCACAAAATCAAACCTATGGTGGGCTGATCAGTGGAATGCCGTAGCTTTTCATCGACCACAGAGCAATAGAAATTCATCTTACCGGCATGTTCAGGCTTGAACTCTCCTCGTTTCAGCTCGATCACAACGAAAGCCCTCAAAGTCAGATGATAAAAAAGCAGGTCAAGGTAATAATCTTGTTCGCTTACGGTAATACGATATTGTCGCCCCACAAAAGCAAATCCCTCGCCGAGTTCAAGTAGGAATTTTTCAAGGTGTTTGAGCAGCTCCGTTTCCAGCTCACGTTCTTTGAAGGGTTCCGATAGGGTGAGGAAATCGAAAACATAGGGATCCTTCAGGGTCTGCTGTACCAGCTCCGATTGAGATACGGGTAACCGGTTCTTGAAGTTGCTGACAACCGAACCCTGCCGGGTATAGGCATTGCTTTTGATCATATGAAGCAGGGAGTCTCGGCTCCATCCCTGTATCAGAGTCTGTTCTGCATACCAGAATCGCTCGGTTTGATCCTTTATCCTCTCGATCAGCAGAATGTTGTGGCCCCACGGCAATTGTGCCACAGGCTGTGGCACAATTGTCGATACGGGCTTTCCGGAACCTTGTTGCTCCATTCGTGGCAAGGCGTACTCGCGGTAGAAACGTAGCATGCGCTTCAGGTTCCTTTCTGAGAAGCCTTTGACCTCTGGCAATTCATTAACAATATCCCGTGCCAGCTTCGGGATGATCCCTGCTCCCCACCCTTGTTGCTCCTGACGTTCATGGAGCATGTGACCGATGTCCCAGTACATCTGGATCAGTTCAGCATTGACGGACTGCGCGGCTCTGAACTGACCCCCACGGATCCGTTCCTTTACATCGGTGAGTAACGAGGTGTAAATCTGTAGTTCTGATGTCATGATTATCTTGTTTCTTTCAGTATTTTGTAGACGGTGGAGCGGTTAATACCCAGTTGCCTGGCAATCTCAGAAGCCCCAAAACCTTCATCTTTCATTACCAAAACCTGTTGTCGGTTTATGGACGGAACCTGACGCCCTTGGCTTCGATTCGCCCTTCGTTAGTTTGTTCCAGTCTCCGTTGCCGTTCGGTCTGAGCCACGGTTGACCGGATAGTGCTCCTGTCGTCCAAGAACCAGACGGTTACATCCATCTCAAGCAGGTAATAGTTGTGTTCAGTGGTGATATTAGAAAATATCAATTATCAACCCGCTTATTTTAAGTGAGCCAGGATGTTTATAGCTCTGTTTCAACCTTAAATTCAAGTACCCAAAATTTTCAAAATCAGATAAACAATTATTCACTGTAATCGTTACTCTTTTTCGTCACTCTGTTGATGTATATATCTACGCAGATTTAGGGTAATGCTATGGTTTATTTCCGTTTATTTTCCCATAGTCTTTTTGTCCTGACGATACTAATGAGTTGGCCTGTGCTGGCCGGGGAAAAAGATGAGCTGGCCACCACACTCAAACAACTTGACCAGGTGCAGGCCAGTTTGGAGCGTGCCCGGGTTTTGGCCGTTCAGGAGGGTCAGGCAGACCGTTTTTATTTTGATTATCTACGTGCTAACCGGGACCTCAATATTGTCCGTGAAGGCATTAACCGCTATCTGACCCCCTCCCGTGCCCAACCCGGGATTTCTTCGGCTGCGCTGGATGTGACCGGTCAATATCGTCAGGAGCGAATACGGTGAACGAGGTACAACGCAATGCATTCAGGGCCGCTTCCGGCAATCTCGATCCCCATGTGATGCAATTTCTCTGTATCGGTTTACTGATAGCGGTGCTGTTTCTCTGGGCCGCATGGGGAATGGTGGACGTCTGGTAGGGCTGGGCCAATGAAAAGGTCCGTGAAGCGGCGATGAACCGTTTTGTCATTCGTGTGGCGTTGTTGCTGGTGATGGCTATCTGGATGTTTGCCAGCTAATCGTTTTTTTAACCTGTAATGGAAAAAAGGGGAAAGGAAATGGATCTGTTAAACCGGGGATGTCAGTCACTGTTCCGCCTGTTTGTCCGTATCAATACCTGTGTAGTGTCACTCAGTGTGCTGGCTTATCTGGTTTGTCAACCCGTGACAGCGGCATTGCCAACGGTTGAACCGCCTTCCAGCGGGAGTGGCGGCGGCATTTTTAATACCGTCAAAGGTTACTTGCAGGACGGCATCGTGATAGGCGGGCTGGTCGTTGCCACGATCGCGTTTATCAATGTGGCGACAGCGGCAATCCATACTTTTTCTGAAGTTCGCAGTGACAGAGCTTCCTGGACTAAATTTGGCGCGATTGTGGTGGTTGGCGTGGTGCTGTTAGTGGCGGTTATCTGGTTGCTGGGCAAATCGACGTCCATTCTCTTTTAACCCCAGGGAAGCGTCAGTATGGTTCAGACTATTCGTTTTTTACCTGACCGTCTTAACGCCGAACCTGTCGTGTTCCGGGGATTTACTACCCCAGAGCTGGGCTGGACGGCATTAACGGGACTGATAGCTGGCACGGTCATTGACTTGTTACTGGCACCGGTAATGGGTTGGGTGATGATACCGACGGTGGCCCTGATTGCGCCGTTATTATTGATTGCCTTTGGCGGCAAATACCTGGCCCGGATGAAACGTGGTAAACCAGCGCATTATCTCTATCGACGGCTGGAGGTTAAAAAGCGGTGCTGGGGTCTGGGTGACCCGTCACTGATTATCACATCACAACGCTGGTCGTTGCGCCGCCATCACCGGGTAATGGCCCGAATGGGGCGGTATCAGACAAACTGTTTTACAACATAGGTGGCGGATCAGTGATATCGCAGCCGGCGACCCGCAGTCATCTGCAACATCTGGGCGGATTAAACCTCGGTTGGAGCAGTGACCTGATGTGCGGTCACTTTGATTTAAAAACGACGGTAGGGAATCAGCTTAATGGCCTGACTTCGGGGTTTAAAAACCTGATGGGGGAAGTGATACAAGGGGCTACTGGGGCCGTAGCTAGTTTACCCGCAATGGTTATCCAGCGTGCTAATCCGGGATTATATGAAATGCTGACCAACGGGGTGTTACAGGCAGGTATTGCGTTCGACAAATCACAACTGAGTTGCCAGAACATGTCACAGCGTATGATGGATTTCTCGGATAGCAGTAAATGGACTAAAGCGGCGTTGATGGAGGAATATAAAACGTTGGTGAATACCGGTAATGGTGATGCGGTTGGCACGACACAAAAAATGGAGGTTGCAGACGGTACACAAGGTTCAAACTGGATAGGGGGTGAAAAATGGGGAGGAAAAGGGCAGAAAGCCATTCAGCCTATCCGGGAGCTGGCAAAAGCCGGCTTCAATATGATGAACAACCTGCCGGCGAATAGCCATGCCAATGTCAGCCACACACAATGTAATGGCGCTGCTTGCCAGAAATTCAACAACAGTGAAGAAGCCGCAGACGCGGTCGTCAGGGTGTTAGGTGATCGTTCGGTTCGTACCTGTACTGACAGTCGTCAGTGTACCAGTGGGGGTACCAAAGACCAGCCGGGTGCAAGTGTCGCTGGGACGGGGTTTGCACCGATGCTGGAAGAGGCGACCAGAACCAACATTGAGCAATTGATGAAACTGGTCAGCGGGGAAAATGCGCCTACCATAGTCAATCTGGCAAAACTCAAAACAGGTAGCCTGATGGTGACTCGCGGGGTTATCCAGGCTCTGAAACGTGATCCGGACAGTGGGGCTTTGGTGAGTCGGTTGGCCAGTGAGTTGGCGATGGCCGACACCATTGAGACTGCGCTCACTATGCAGCGAATGTTGATGACCGGACAGGCAGAACCGAATGCCGCCGCTCAGGCGCAGGCTATGGCAGAGAGTGATCGTCGCATTGCGACACTGGACAGAGAAATTACTGCCCTGAAGAATGAAATGGAGTTGCGCCGGGCGATTGCACAAAATACCGCACTGACCACGCTTGAGCGCGAACAAAATCGAGTTGAAATGAATCTGCAACGGCAATCCACCGATAATACCGACAGTCGTATTCACACCTTGTCCGTGCCGCCGAAAGGGCGTGAAGGGCAATAATGATGTCTGAGCAAAGTAAAATCCGGGTACCTACTGGCACTAAACAGAGGTTGATAATGGGACTGAAACGGCATTTCAGGCGGGGGTTAATCGTCACGTTGATGATGGGGGCATGTTACTTGTTGCCGCAGCTGGCTTGGCGTATCCGTCTCAGTTCAATGCCTTACAACATTGGATGTACACGACCCGTTACGGCTGGCTGGCTTGGCGATTGGCCATGTACAGTGTTATTGCCTGTTTCATGTGGCAGCTTTGGCGATCCCCATTGCCGTTAACACAGAAAGCGGCTCTGAAACGGATTGCACTCATTTCACTGGGATTTGTGGGATGTTGTGAGTATGTCATGTTCTTCGTCTCCGGAGAGCAGTCATGACAACTTACAGCTATTTGGAATATTTTCTGATCCTGCTGGGTTGGATGGTGAATAATGGCTTGTGGAATGTGCTGCTGGCCACCGGGTTATTTGTGCTGCCGCTGACATTCAAAATGATAGGTATCTGGCTGAAAGTCCGGGAAGAAGGGGAGGATGAAGGAAATAAGGGCATGCTCTCAGTGACCCGGATTGAAAACACCTTGTATGGTGCTTTCCTGGTCATTATCGCTTGCTGTGTTCCGTTGGTCAATGTGAGTCTGAATACCATTACGTATGATGACTCGCGGGCAAAAAGTTGCGGCACTTGGACACCGAAACCGGCTGAAACGGGTTATGCGTCCGTGATATCGCCGCTTGACGGTAAAACAGCGGCAGCTCCGGTTTGGTGGATACTGGTTCATCAGATTTCCAAAGGGGTGACTCAGGCTGCAATAGCTTCTCTTCCCTGCCGTCCCGACTTGAGGCAACTGCGTTTTGAGGTCCAGCATACGCGGATTAATAATCCGGCACTGGCTCAGATATTACAGGATTTCACCCATGACTGTTATGCGCTGGCATTGTATCAGTGGAAACGTCGGGACGAAGGAAAAAACCGGGATGAAGCGGTATTACGGGATATTGAATGGTTGGGGTCAAAAACGTTTCTGAATAGTGCGGGTTATTATGATGTACTTCAGTCAAAAACGCCTCGTTCGGATTTTCCCTGGAAACCGCATCGTGATGACGGTTTTGCTAATACGGGGCAGGGGGGATATCCGACCTGCAAAGAATGGTGGTCAGACAGTCAGGTAGGATTGGAAAAACGGGTGATGGCTCAGGTTGAGCCAGGCATGTGGTTTCGGCTATCTGCGGCATTGAAACTGATGGGCAAAGAGACGTCAGAATACAAAGAAGCGGTGATACGGCGTCTGGTGAGCCCGGAAAGCTTGACCGCATCTCAAGGGGGACATGTCTATGCCGGTTACGGCGGTAACGCGGATTTTACCCTGATGAATTCAGTGGGCCGGATAGCCTCATTGGGTGGGGTGTCGTTGGGGAGTCTGGCGGCATTTCCGGCGTTTGATGCAATGCGTCAGGCATTACCAATGGTACAGGCTGTTATACTGATGGCGGTGACTATCATATTGCCCCTGATTATCGTATTTGCTGTCTACGAATATAAAACGGTCGTTACGCTGACTTTTATTGTGTTTGCGCTGAATTTTTTGACCCTCTGGTGGGAACTGGCACGTTGGTTGGACAGCGGGTTATTGGAGGCATTGTATGGTTCGGATACGCACAGTCGCTGGAATATGGCCGGTTTTCAGAATAGCACAGACGATATCATTATGAGTTTTGTGATGGGGACGATGTTTATTGTGCTGCCGGCATTGTGGATAAGTACGTTGTCGTGGGCTGGAGTTAAAGGAGGAACAGTAATATCTGGAATGTTAGGTAATGGTGTAAAACAAGCTCAAGATGCAGGGGGAAAAGTGGGTGGAGTTGTAGGGAATAAACTGACAAAATAAGTCAGTTATATCTTAAGAAAAAAGCGGAGGGCGTTCAGAATTCTGTGTCACGTTAATTTAGCGGTTACAACGTTATCACATTATCCAAACGCC